>JBDHAF010000001.1:0-109699 GCA_039588255.1 Gemmatimonadota bacterium
CGCTTCGTTCAGCGCACGCCTCGCGACGGACGCCTTGCGCTTCCCTTCGGTCCCTGCAACCTGGTTCCGGAAGGACTCCCACCTCCAAGTCATCGCCCATGCCGGGCCCACCACCACATAGTAGAAGACCCGGGCGAACGCCCGGGTCTTTTTTTTGCGCCTCGTCCCCACTGCCCACTGTCTATACCCAGATACTATCTTTCCACCACGGCCTATGGCGCAAATCGAGTTACCACTGTTCCCACTCCCCATCGTGGTGTTCCCGGGAACACCACAGCCGCTGCACGCCGGCGAATGACGATCCCGGCCCAAGCCCTGCAAGCCGTCACTGCTGTCGTCGGCAAACGCTGGGTGAGGCTGGCCCCCTCCGAGCTCGACACCTACGCAAGCGACGGGCTTCCGATTCGCCGCTCCCGGCCCGGCGCGGTCGTGCTGCCGGGGAGCCGAGAAGAGGTGGTGGGCCTGGTTCGCGCCCTATCGCATCACCGTGTGCCGTTCGTTGCGCGCGGCGCGGGCACGGGGTTGTCCGGTGGCGCCCTCGCCCGCCGGGACGCGGTGATTATCGTGCTCACCCGTCTCAACCGCATCCTCGACATCAAACCGCAGGACCGTATCGCCGTGGTGGAACCCGGCGTCGTGAACGTTCGGCTTTCGGAAGCGGTGGCGCCGTACGGCCTGCACTACGCGCCCGACCCATCCAGCCAGACGGCGTGTACGCTGGGCGGCAACGTCGCCGAAAACGCAGGAGGGCCTCACTGTCTCAAGTACGGCGTCACGTCCAACCATGTGGTGGAGCTGGAGGTGGTCCTGTCGAACGGCAACGTCGTCACCCTGGGCTCACCGGGTGGCGAGCCGTGGGGATCGGATCTCGTGGGCCTGTTCGTAGGCAGCGAAGGCATGTTCGGCATCGCCACCCGCATCACGGTGCGACTCACGCCCGTTCCGCAGGCGGTGGAGACACTCCTGGCGGGCTTCCCGACGGTACGGGCAGCCGGCGAGGCCGTCTCCGCCATCATCGCCTCGGGCATCGTGCCCGGCGCGCTCGAGATGATGGACCAGGGGTGTGTGGCCGCGGTCGAGGCCTCGATCTACGCGGCGGGCTATCCCACCGACGCTGCCGCCGTGCTGTTGGCGGAGGTCGACGGGCGTGACGCCGTATCCGTTTCGGGAGAAGCCCGTGAGGTCGAGCGCATTCTCCGGGAACACGGGGCACGCTCGGTGCGCGTGGCCACTGAAGAGGGAGAACGGGCGAAGTTGTGGCAAGGCCGAAAGAAAGCGTTCGGCGCACTCGGTCGCGTCAGCCCCGATCTCGTCGTGCAGGACGCCGTGGTTCCTCGGTCAGTCCTTCCCGACATCCTGGAGACGATCGCTGACATTGGGGAAAAGTACGGTGTCACGGTCACCAACGTCTTCCACGCCGGTGACGGCAACCTGCATCCAAACATCAATTTCGACAGCAGCGACCGAGAGCAGACCGAGCGGGTGGAAGCCGCCTCGGAGGCCATCATGAAGGCATGCATCGATGCCGGTGGATCGATCACGGGTGAACATGGCGTAGGGATCGACAAGCTTCAGTACATGACGCTGCTGTTCAATAGCGACACGCTCTCAGCCATGCGGGCCACGAGGCAGGTGTTCGATCCCCAGGAGCTCGCCAATCCCGGTAAGGTGGTTCCGGTCCATGCCTGCCGCGAATGGTTGACAGCAGCTTCCACGCGACGGGAAAAGGCTCTCGCATGAACGATCGGGCACCACATGTCGACACCTGACGTGAACATCGAGCGCCGCCTGCAGGCGCTGATGGGCCCCGATGCTTTTGTCGAGCGCGACGACGACGGCGTCCCGACGGTGGCACCCCGCACCACAGAGGGATGCGCGCTCGTCGTAAGAACTGCGAACAGTGAGGGTTGGCGGGTACGAATGGCGGGGAGCGGAACGTGGAACCAGGCGGCGGGACCGGCCGATCTCATTCTCTCCTCCAGCGGTTTGGGCGAAGTAGAGGATGTGCGGGCGGCAGATCTCGTTGCCACGGTACAGGCCGGTGTGGACCGAGACACCCTCCGAACGGTTCTCGCCGACAGCGGTGCATGGTGGCCGGTGGATCCTCCCGGACTCCGACGGACGTTGGGATCGGTGATCGCTACTGCCACCGCGGGACCACTGCGATCGGGATTCGGCAGTGTACGCGATCACATCTTGGGACTCACCGTCGTAACCGCCGATGGCAGGGTGATACACAGCGGCGGTCGAGTGGTGAAGAACGTGGCGGGATTCGATCTCACCAAGCTTGCCACGGGGAGTTTTGGCGCGTTCGGATTCATCACCCGCGTCCATCTCCGGTTGCGAGCGATCCCACGAGCGGACACAACCCTCCTCGCCGCCGGCGAGCGAAGCACACTCGTGCAAGACGCTCAAGCAATCCTCCAAGCCGGACTCACGCCGGCGGCTTTGGAGATCTTGTCGCCGGCTGCCGGCGGCAACGATCACTGGACACTCGCCGTGCGACTGATCGGATCCGACCCGTCCGTGACTGCCGATCGCAACGCCCTGAAGGCGGCGAGCTCGTTGTCGTGGAGCGCGCCGTCGGCCACCGACGCATCCGAATTCTGGCGCGCCGCCCTGCAGCATCCCATGCGGCACCCCATTGCGATCCGAATGGGAGCGGTCATCACCGGACTCGACCACGCCATCGACTTGCTGGCTCACCACCTCGATGACGAGTCCGTCTCGGCGAGCGTCACCGCCGGCGCCGTGCGATGGAGCGGCGTTGCAGACCCCAGCCGCGTGCAGCTACTGAGGCACACAGCGGCACAAGTCGAAATGCCCGTCACAATCGAGCGCGGCCCGTGGCGTTTGCAGGACGAATTGGGGCACTTCGGGGCGTATCGAGAAGGTGTGAGCCGACTCATGGGATCACTGCGAGACACGTTTGATCCGAACCGGACCTTCGTCGTTGCTCTTGGGGCCGAGACGTGATAGACGGCCTCGCCGGACTCGACCCGTGCGTGCACTGCGGCTTCTGCCTCCAGAGTTGTCCGACCTACGTTGCTACCTGCGATGAGGCTGACAGCCCCCGCGGCCGCATCGTGCTGATGCAGGCGTTGGCCAGGGGTGACCTCCCTCCGTCCGACAGGGAACTCACCGTGCATCTGAACCGATGCCTCGGTTGCAGAGCCTGCGAGTCGGCTTGTCCCTCGGGCGTCGAGTACGGCATGGCCTTGGAGCGAACCCGTGCCAGCCTCGCGCGGACCAATACACTTCCGTGGCTCGGCCGCATCGTGCTCGCCGTCATGGCCGATGGGCGCATCCGCAGGCCGTTGCTCGCCGCCAGCAGACTGGCGCGCCCGTTCGCCCGACTACTGGCCGGTAGGTCGCGACTGGGGTTCTCCATGGGGATGCTGGCGGCGACGAGAATGCCGCTGGATGGAAAACCGCACCCCGACGCTGCCGTAGCGACGGAGCGCACCCCCATCAACGGACGAGCGGGAAGAGCGGCGATCTTCCGCGGTTGCATCATGGATGATCTGTTCGCTCACGTGCACGACGCCACCGAACGCACCCTCCTCGCCAACAGCTTCACGCTCGCTACGGTGGAGGGACAGGGATGCTGCGGTGCACTCCATGCCCACGCAGGTCTGCACGACGAGGCGAAGGCGCTGGCGCGTCAAAACATTCAGGCGTTTCGGGAGCAGCCCGATGCGGCAATCGTCGTAGACGCTGCCGGGTGCGGTGCGATCCTCAAGGACTATGGCAACCTGCTTCGGGGAGACTCTCTCGAGTCCGAGGCCCGATCGATGGCCGACCGCGTGAAAGACGTGAGCGAGGTGTTGGCCGCCTGCGGACCTCGCTCGGGGGCGCCGCTGGACATGTCGGTCGCCGTGGATCCGCCGTGTCATCTCCAGCATGCACAGCGTGTGGTTGACCAACCGCTGACGGTTCTCGGGGCGATCCCCGGACTCGACGTGTGTACTCCCGACAACGCGGACCATTGTTGTGGGAGCGCCGGGGTCTACTCGCTCCTCGAGCCTGAGCTTTCACAGGAAGTGCTGGCCGGCAAACTGGACGCGTTGAACGCCCTCGGCTCCGACGTGATCGCCACGGCGAATCCCGGGTGCATCATGCAGATCGGAGCCGGTCAGCTGAGGTCGCGCACGCGCCGGCCGGTGGTGCATCCCATCGAATTGCTCGATCTGTCGTACCGTCGAGCGGGATACTACAGCGACCTGAGCGACACTTAGTGCACCATGCTAGATTCCAGAGCCTATGGAGAGCACTGAGCCCTTAGCAGCACCGTTCGCACTCTTGCCCGATGCGGTGACCCGCCAGGAAGCGGAGGCCGCGATCGCCGGAGCGATCGTGGCCGACGACGAGGTGGCCGTCATCGACGTCACCGGATCCGGTGTCATCGAGTGCCTCCAGGGCCTCCTCACCAGTGACGTGGGAGGCGGAGGCGACGGGAGCTTCCTTTACGGGGCACTCCTGACCAACAAGGGGATGATCATATCCGACCTATGGACTGCCCGTCACGGCAGCCACGCGTGGATTACGATCCCCGTTCAAGGGCGCGACGCGTTGCTTGAGGCGTTTGGCCGCTACCTGCCGCCGCGCCTCGCACAGGCGACGGATCACACCGAGAAGATGGCGGTGCTCAGAGTTGCGGGCCCGGAGGCCCTCAGCGCCGCCGTGCATGGGGGGATCGGCGTGCCCGAACCGGGTGTCAGCGGGAATACCGTGGTCGGTGGCGTCGCCTGCATCGTCTCCCGACCGACGGAGCCCGCCCACTTCGGCCTGCAAGTGCAGCTCGAACGCGGCGCCGTGTCCACGGTCCTCGATGCGCTAACACAGGGAGGCGCCCTCGTGTCCAGCGCGCCGGCCCTCGACCTGACGCGAATCCTCGCTGGCTGGCCCCGCCTCGGCGCGGAGATCGGCGAAAAGACCCTCCCCCAGGAAGTCCGTTTCGACGAACACAACGGGGTCTCGTATACCAAGGGGTGTTACACCGGCCAGGAAACCGTCGCGCGCGTGCATTTCCGCGGCCATGTCAACAAGCAATTGACCGGGCTGCTGTGGGATGGCACACCAGACCCGGGCGACTCATCCATCCTACAAGACGAGAAGGTCGTCGGACAGGTGACCAGCCTGGGGTGGCTCTCACCGTTCGAGCAGCACATCGGACTCGGCATCGTGCGGCACGAGGTGGATGCGGGCCGCTTGCTGACCGCCGGGGGTGCGCCTGCCTTTGTGGCGCCACTGCCCTTCGAGCTGGAGCCGTGACGCCCCCGCCCAGCAAACATCTGTGACCAGCCGCAGAGACTTCCTCGCATCGCTTGCCATCGCAAGCGGATCGGCTCCTCTGTACCGTGCTCGGCACCGGGCTCCCCGCGTGGAGGCCACCGCAACGGTGTTCTACGCGCATCCCGGCGGCGAGACCACGCTCGTCCGGTTCGCCGTCCACGACGCCGACGCTCCCGCCGGTCGCCTTCGAGTGTTCGATCGACGCGGGCAACGCCTCCTGGGAACCGCCGGTGTCCTGGGTATGGGTGGCAGCCTGTTCGGCGAGCTGTGGCTTCCGCTCCGCGGGGAAACGCGGATCGTCAGCCAGCTGGAGATGCCGGGATTGCCGCGGCCCCTCCGGGCACCCCACAACCTCACGCCGCAACCACGTTGGACGATTCACTGGATCACCGTGGTCGATCCAGAGAATGTCCTGGCTGCCCTCGAGGGACTCCCGCAATGGCGTCGCTATGCCGGCACGACGATGCTCCGATCGCTGAACGTGTTCGGCAACCCGTTCCCGCCTGGAGGCCCCTCGCCCGACACGCTGGATCACGTGGCCTTCCTGCGACGGGGGTATGCGGCGCGCCGGTTGGAACGGGACTTCGGAATTCAGATGGGATCGGTGGTCGTAGGAGATGCTCGGGAGCTGAGGATGCGTGCCGCCGCGCTCGCGCTGACCGGCGCCGGCGTGGAGCACGCCGTCTTGCTGAACGACGATGCTGGATCGGTATTTCACACGCTCCGGGGCCGCGACGGTGCCGCGGTCACGGCGGCTTCCCTTCCCACCGGCAGCTCGGTCGACGACCTCATGTTCGCAGAGGGTGGTGACCCCATGGCGCGAGAGATCGAGCGCTGGCTCAACGAGACACCTGCGTTCATCGCGCCCTCTTATGACACTACGGTGGCACTGGCGGTGCAGATCCGCGTGGACGACCAGTTGGGACGGATCGCCCGGGCGGTGACCGATTGGAACTCCCGCTACGCCTTTCCGCACATCACGATCGGAACGCCAAACGATTTCTTCGGTGAGGCAACCCGCATCGCCGGCTCAGGAACGGCGGCGGTCACGCAGCCGGTGATGCTGGCGAGATCGACACCGTCCCCGCTGGAGATCGAACAGATCCGCACCGACCGTGAGGCTCAGCGCCGTACTCACGTCGAGCACCTGCTCGCCCCCATCAATGCGCTACTCCGCTCTCGCGTGGCAGGTGTTGGCGGGCTCGCAAACCACATCGACGCCTCCCTCGACGGCACGCTCGTGTTCAACCCGTCGCCGATCCCGCGCACCGACATCATCGAGATGCCGGACGGCTCCGAGCAGCTCGCCACGGACATCCCCGCCATGGGATACGCCTACGTGCTCGGGCGCACGTCCGCCACCCCCGAGCCCTTCGTGCAGCTCGGCCCGCATAGTCTCTTCGGCCAATCCCTCACGGTGCGGCTCGACCCGGAGACCGGATCGATTTCGTCACTCTACAACCGGTCGGCCGAACGGGAGTGGGTGCGTCCCGGCAGTCCGGGGCTCAATGCGGTTCGCGGCGCGGTCCTCGAACGCGTTACTCGGCTTCGATTGCCGGAAATCGGCATGCGTCTCATTGCCGAGCGTCGCACCGATACAGGATTGCTGACGACCACGGTCACCGGCTACGAATCATTGCCGTGGATCGACATCACCAACGATTACCAGCCCGAATCCGGACAGACCGTTCGATACGATCACCACTTCAACGTGGATCACCCCCGCGTCACCTGGGAAACGCCTGCAGGGTTCGAAGAGGCGTCACTCCCCGTGGGCCCGGTCCCACACCTCCGTTGGCTGCGACTCGAATCACAGGACGACTGGCAGGTGCTGTTCCGAGGTATCGACGCGCCGTTCGCCGCGTGCGACGATAACGGCCGTGTCGTCAGCCTTGCGCCCGAAGGGTGCACCCGGTTTCGACTCAAGCTGGCATCTCCATATGCACCGCCCGACGAACCTTGGCACTTCGGCTGGAGCACCGAACCTTTCGTGGTTGAGCCGGTCCGGGCAGCGTCAGATCAACGTGGCGCTCTTCCCCGGTTCGGAAACATGTTGACTGTACACGAACCGGGCGTTGCGGTGCTCGGTGTCAAACAGGCGGACAACGAAGACGGCGCGGTGGTCTACGTGCAAGAGCTGCTCGGAGTTGCCCGCGACGTGAATCTCGCGGCTGGCTTGCTCGGGTTTGGGGCAGCACGCCGAGGGGATCTCCTGGAGCGCCACCTCGGCGAGTTGACGGTCACTCCGGAACCGGCGGTCACCGTGCCGCTCCCGGCGCACGGCGTGGTCGTTGTCCGACTTCTCGATCTCTTCTTGCAGGGGACTTGAAACACTAGCGCGACTTGAGGTATATCTCCTCTATGGCTCATCACACACGAACGCTCGGGGAACTGAAGGAAACGGAGTGGGGAAATCCGTCGCGGTATCTCCGGTCGGTCAAGGAGGAGATGCGCCACAATCTCATCTGCATGCTCGAGGAAGGGCACGAACCGTTTCCCGGCATCGTAGGATTCGAGGATACCGTTTTGCCGCGGATTACGAACGCCATCCTGTCGCGGCACAATTTCGTGTTGTTGGGGCTTCGTGGCCAGGCAAAGAGCCGGATACTTCGGGCACTCGTTGGGTTACTCGACGCGGAGATCCCAATCCTTGCGGGCAGTGAGATCAACGACAATCCGTTCCACCCCATCTCAAAGTACGGGCGCCAGCTTGTCGAGCAACACGGAAACGATACGCCGATCGATTGGGTACCCCGGGACCAACGATATGTGGAGAAGCTCGCCACGCCAGACGTGACCATCGCGGACATCATCGGTGACGTCGATCCCATCAAGGCGGCCCGAGGAGGGCACCTCCTCTCAGATGAGCTGACCATTCACTATGGCCTTCTTCCGCGAGGAAACCGCGGGATCTTTGCCATCAACGAGCTGCCGGACCTGGCGGGGAAGATCCAAGTTGGTCTCTTCAACATTCTCCAAGAGGGTGACATCCAGATCAAAGGCTATCCGATTCGCCTTCCCTTGGACGTCCTCATGGTCTTCTCGGCTAATCCGGAAGATTACACTGCGCGCGGCAAGATCATTACGCCGCTCAAGGACCGCCTCGGAAGCGAGATCATGACCCACTATCCGTCCACGATCGAGCTGGGGATGAAGATCACGAAACAAGAGGCCTGGACCGATCGGGGTGGACGACCGTTGGACATACCGCCGTTCATCTCCGAGGTCATCGAACGTGTTGCGTTTGAAGCGCGCAACGACAAACGAATCGACCGGCGCTCGGGCGTCTCACAGCGACTACCCATCAGCCTCGTGGAGGCGGTGACGTCCAACGCCGAACGACGCGCCATCGTCAACAGGGAGAAGCGAGTCGTTCCCCGCGTCACCGATGTTCACTCCGCGCTGCCGGCGATTACGGGAAAGATCGAACTGGAGTACGAGGGCGAGCTCCAGGGCGCCGAGAATATCGCGCTGGACATCGTCAAGCGGGCGACCGGCGCCACCTTCGACCACCACGTCGGGAATATCGATTGCACAGAAGTCGTCACCTGGTTCGATGAAGGCGGAGCGCTGAAGATTTCGAGGGACGAACGGGCCGATGTATGCCTCAAGGGACTCGGTGTGGTGCCCGGCCTGTTCGACGTCGTCGAAGCCGCCGGTCTGGCACCGAAGAAGGATCCAGACACGGTGGTGGCTGCTAGCGAGCTCGTTCTGGAGGGCTTGGTCGCTAAAAAGCGGATCTCGAGCATGGACGAGATCGGGTATGCCCGCGCCGTATCTGACACACCGCCGTCGTTCGGTACGGGCGGAGGAACCAACCCCTTTACCTAGACGATCTTGGGCGTCATCACTGTCTCTCGGCAATACGGCTCGGGCGGCTCCGTCATCGCCAAGATGGTCGCGGACCGGTTGGGGTGGACGATCGTCGACAACGAGTTCGTCGATCGCGTCGCCGAGCGTGTGGGCCTGCCACCCGAGGAGGTAGCCGAGCGCGAGGAACGCGTGGCCGGCCTCATCGAACGCCTGGCCACGACCCTTGCCATATCATCACCGGAACTCTTCATCGCCACTGGCGATCTGTCCCCTGATACGGCAAAGTCTTCCACCGAGATCGTCCAAATGACGGAGGCGGTGATTCAGGAAGCAGCAGAGCACGGCGACGTGGTGTTGGTGGGTCGGGGCGCCCAAGCGTATCTCGCAAACCGCGATGCGACACTGCACGTCCGGATCGTTGCGCCCCGCGAGGAACGGGTTCGCGCCGCCGCCAGGCGACTCGACGTCTCGGAGAAAGAAGCAGAGCGGACCGTCGACACACGGGATCACGAACGCAAGGAATACGTCCACACCCACTACCAGCGGGACTGGGACGATCCATCCAACTATCACTTGATTGTGAACTCGGCTCTCGTGTCCTACGACGGAGCTGCGGACCTCGTCGTCGCTGCCGCTACGCGGGTCGCACGCTGATACCTACTCGCTTGCCCGAAGCTCAGGCGCCGCGCGAAGCGACACCAGCATCAACCCGGCACACACCACTCCCGCCACCGATAGCCACGCCGCTGGCGCCCATCGGTCGGCCACAATACCGGCCATCAGCGATCCGATAGGCATCAACCCCAAGAACGCCAGGGAATACACCGACATCACCCGCCCGCGGAACTCGTCCTGTGCGATGGACTGCAACAGCGTATTCGTCGTGGCCGTGAGAATCACCTGGAAGAACCCCGTCAGTATCAGGAGGATCAGAAGCAGCGGAAACGACTGGGCGAGTCCCAACAGCGACACACACACGCCGAACACCGGCGCCGCGACCGTGATCACCCGACCCTTCGGCAACCGCCGTCCAAACGTTGCCAACCCCAAGGCCGCCACCACTGCCCCCACCGCCGCCGCGGAGACCATCCACCCAAACTCCACCGCACCCAACCCCAACACGTTTCGTGCAATGACGGGAAGCAGGACATAGAACGGAAAGCCGAAAATGCTCGACACCGCGATCATGAGAATCAGCGTGCGCATCCGGCGGTCACGCGCAACATACCTCAGGCCTGCCCGGACGGTCGAGCGAGCTGGCGTGACCGCGTCGCCCGGTGGGGCCGTGGTGAGGCGGATCAGCAGCAGGGCGGCGATCAACGCCACGTACGAGACCCCGTTGAGTAGGAAACAGGCGCCGACGCCGACGGCACTGATGAGGAGTCCCGCGATTCCGGGCCCGACGATGCGCGAGCTGTTGAATGACGCCGAGTTCAACGCGATGGCGCTCATCAGGTCGCGCTTTCCCACCAACTCCACGAGAAACGCCTGCCGGCCCGGAATGTCGAACGCCGCCGTCAATCCAATCAGGGTGGCTGCAATCATGACGTGTGTCAACGTGACCACATCGACAAGCACGACGGTCGCCAGCGTAAGCGCGATGAGCATTGCCGTAGTTTGGGTGACGATCAACACGCGGCGCTTGGAGAACCGATCGGCCACGACGCCACCCATGAGGGAGAAGAACATGATCGGCAACGTGCCCAACATCGACACCAAGCCAACGTAGAACGGCGAATTGGTGAGCACCAACACCAACCACGGCTGCGCCACCGAGTGCATCGACCACCCCATCAAAGACGTGAGGTGGCCGGCAAAGTAGAGACGGAAATTCCGGTGTCCAAGTGCTCCAAACTGCCGAGTGGCAGCCGTTTCCGGATACGCGTCGTCTTCAGACATTGCGGGAACAATGACGGGATACTGCCGGTTCAACAAGTAGCGGAACGCTCCAACTTCCTTAAATTGTAACTCATGCGGTATACGACGTATTCCAAATACCTCCCGGGGCTCGCGGACGCCGTCAACTTGCAGGAGTTGATGGATCAGCTGAGTGATTTCCTGCTCCAGTCCGGCTTTGCGGGAGGTCCCTATCAGCATCCCTATTGGGGGGAGTTCGGGGACGAGGACGGCGACCGGTCGATGGATGCATTGCGCCAGGCGATCATGGACGCCCTCGTGCAATCGGGGAAACTCACTCCCGAGATGCTTCAGGTACTACGAGGTGAGTCAACGGGAGACGAGAACCGAGACCATCAGATCCAGCAGGAGCTGGCGGAGCTTCTCGACCAGATCATCCAACGGCTGATCGAGGAGGGATACCTCAACACAGAGAGAGCGCCTGCGATGCCGGAGGGGCACCAGGAGGTGCTCGGGCCAGGCGGCCAAGCGCACTCCGCAGCGCAACAAGTCAACTTCAACTTGACGGACAAGGGAATCGACTTCCTCGGTTACCGAGCCCTCAAGCAACTGCTGGGAAGCATCGGGAAGTCCAGCTTCGGAAGCCACGACACCCCCTATCTCTCCACTGGCATCGAAGCCGATGCCGTCTCAAAGCCGTATGAGTTCGGCGACACCCTCAACATCGATGTGAACGCCACCCTGTCCAACGCCATTCAACGAGGTGGACTCGACTTTCCGATCGACATCGATTATCAAGACCTCATGGTGCACCAGTCGGAGTACCGCTCGAGTGCGGCGACTGTGCTCATGCTGGACTGTTCACACTCGATGATCTTATACGGAGAAGATCGTTTTACACCGGCAAAAAGGGTCGCACTGGCTCTCACCCACCTCATTCGCACCCAGTTTCCCGGCGACTCGCTACGTATCGTTTTGTTTCACGATTCCGCGGAGGAGATTCCCCTGTCGCGTCTGGCGCAGGCCCAGGTGGGGCCATATCACACCAACACAGCCGAAGGCCTCAAGCTGGCGCGGCGGCTCTTGCTGGCGCAGAAGAAGGACATGCGCCAAATCATCATGATCACGGACGGCAAGCCTTCCGCCATCACCCTGCCCGATGGAAGGATCTACGTCAATTCTATGGGTTTGGATCCCCGGATTTTGAAGGAGACGTTCAGTGAAGTGGCGAATTGCAAGCGCTCGGGGATCATGATCAACACGTTCATGCTCGCCCGCGAGCACTCCCTGATTCAGTTTGTCAAGAAAGTCTGCGAAATTGCCCGCGGAAAAGCCTACTTTACCAACACTGTGACGTTGGGCCAGTACATCTTGATGGATTTCATGCGGCGGAAAACAAAGCGAGTCTAGTCACGCAGCCTTCGGTGCCCTGCCACCTCGCTCCCCACCGTGATATCCGGCACTGCAGGCGCCACGTATTGTACCCCCTGCGCCGCGGCGCGAAAGCGATCCTCGTTTCCAGGATCGTCGCCCAACACCGCCACCGTGTGTGTCGCGACTTCACCGGCTCGAATCTCGACGTCGAATTCGAGCAGATGACGGCTCCCGTGCAGCCCCTCGAAGCTTATCCGCAGCGTGTGCTGACCCGGTGGTAGGTGGAACCGGGCGAGGAGCAACTCGGCGGGAAGCGTTGACCAATTCCGCGTATCCGCCCGCTCGGTGGCCGACGTGACGGCCCGAGACGCGACGCGTCCCAGAAAGCCGCCCACTTCCCCTGCCGCGTCCTCTCCCGCCGCTTCGGCCATGGTCACGGCGGCCTCTTTCAGCAAGCCCCGAGCCACCATCCGAAGCATGATGGTCGGCTTGGTCTCCTCGAAATCGCGCACGGCGACGGCTGAGAGATCCTGCAGCAGCGTCGGGGTAAACGATCGCTCGCCGTCGACCGACACCCGCACGTCATCCGCCCGCCGCGCTTCGAGGCGGTACGAGGGCCACGCGAGGGAGATCAACTCCAGCCCCACAGCCGAGCCGGCCGTTGCGATGATCACGCCGTCTTCGTGACGCGGGTAGTCGATGCCCTGACGCGACAGCTCGTTCATCACAATCAGCGTCCGCACAAGGACCCGAGCAGCGGCCACCATTGCCGACTCGGCGTCGCCGTGCAGCACCGAATCTTTTTCCTCCTGCAACACGGGGATGTAGAGTTTCTGCTCTGCACGGTGGGCAATGAAGCCGTTCTCGATCAACACGACCAATTCACCGGTGCTTCGTGAGGCACTGCCGACGTCCGTGTCACCGAGATACCTCTCCCGCGCGTCCTCGGCTACGTCCGCGAAGCCGAGTGCATCGGCGACACGAACGACGTCCACCACGACGGGCGCCGGTGGTACGCTGCCGAAGCGCTCCTCGTACTCTTCATATGCCGCAAGCGATTGGCGCAGCGAAACCATCGCGTCGTTGTCCTCGCCCGCGGCCCACTGGAGCATTCCCGCGAGGTATTGCACCGCCGCCGGGTTGGTGAAACTCCGACCCGGATTGTCGTTGGCATACCGGCGCAGCAGGCTGTTCGCTTTGCGCGCCTCCACCAACGCCCCATCGACGTCACCGAGCTGCAAGTAGTTCATCATGCCGTAGTAGTGGATCATCGACCATTCCAACGCGGACGGGTAATAATCCAGTACGTTGTCGCTCACGATGAACGCACCGATGTTCTGGGTGATGCTTTTCGTGTAACGTTCTTGGGCGAGCCGCTCGGCTTCCTGCAGCGCGACGTTGCTTTCGGCGTAGCGGTCGAGCCGGTGCAGAAAGAGGCCAGCGGTGAGCTGCCGAATCAACGCGTCCTTCGGGCCGCTCTCCAGCAGCGGACCCAGCGCGCTCGAATCGCGCAACGTCACGTAGTGCCGCAGGGCGGCATCGTGAGCCGGCAGCGAGCCGCCGACGAACGGCGACTCGGGTGGGACGGGTGGCACTCGGCTCGGCCCACACGCCAGCAGCACCAAGCCGACCACCACCACGGCCTTGGTGGTCATTGTGACCGTTACCCTCTAGCCGGTCCGGGCTAACGCCGCGTTCGGCTGCGTTCGACGAACTTCTTGATGCGGTGCTGGCCGATCCACACGCGCTCGTTGGATTCGAGATCTGTGAGGTTGAGGTCCACCTGGTAATAGATGACCTCGCGGTTGCCCTCGACATCCTCAATCGACGTGATCTCTCCAACCAACATGAAGTCGGCTCCCAGCTCATTGCGCATCCGCGCCCGGCTGGCCGCCGACGCGTTCATCTGTTGGTCCTCCCGCTCGGCCCGAATCTGTTCCCGCTGCTCGGGATCGGCCACGACCCGAGTCAGGCCCGTCCGCAGAAAGGCCGCTTCCATGTCCCGCAGGAACGTGTTGACCGCTATGTGCTCCGTCGTCTTGTTGCGCACCGCTCCGAAAATGACCGCCGGCACTTCGCCACTGTTCTGCTGCATGAAGCGTCTGGCCCATGGGAAGGTCATCGCGTCATCGATGAGCGCTTCGGCCACCAGACGGGAATCGGTGTCATTCCAAAAGCCCGACAGGTCGATGGTCGTTTCGGGTTCCAAGCGCGTCACCTGCGTGCTTCCGCCGCAGCCAACGGCCAACACGGCGACGGCTAGTGTAGCGAGCGAGCGTCGTATCTCGATATGGGAAAACATCGCACCGCAACTCCGTGAATGTTGGTTTGCCTTTCCATCAATCTCGGAACCGACCGGCCCGAGGGGCAAGCACCCCAGCACTCCATCGGTCCAGTGGTATGCCTGAGCAAGATCCGGGCCCACCTCGGAAACTCCAGCCCGGGTGGGCCGGAGTGGTGATCTGACCTCAATTGGAGACAGTTCATGGATCGCCCGAGGGACCGTAGACCTCCGGCACCTCCAGTCCTGCCTGTCGCAGGAGGAGCGTGAGCTGCCCCCGGTGATGGACCTCGTGGCACAGGAGCACGAACAAGGTCTTCCCCCTGGGCCAGGGCTCGCCGTATACGTCGTCTTCCACCGCCAGGGTCCCGTCGAACCAGCTGCCCTCTACGGCTTTGGCCAACGACGCGGCCGCCCGTTCGTACGCAGCAGGGATCTCGGCAGCCATCGGAGGCACCGGGGTATCGTTTGTGGGACCGTTCACCACCAGGCCGGCGTGCTTGCTGATCTCGCGAACGGCGGCGACCAGGTGCCACGCCAGGACCCCCAGGGCTCGACCACGCCCCTGCCCCTGGAACCCGAGTGCCTCATCGGAGATGGAACCGAGCACCCGGGCGGTGCACTCGGACTCCGTCCGCCAGACTTCCAGAAAGTCCGCCACAGAGGTGAACATAGACCCAAGCTAACCCCTGCCGTCGCCTCCCGCCTCGACTTGCCAAACCACCCCGTCTATCTTCCACCGGCAGCAGCGACAGATACGTCCAACCAGAGTCATTCCGTGTTCGAAAGCGTCTTCGAGACCGTCAATGCGGGCTTCGCCCAAGCCCTGTACGAGGATTATCTCCGCGATCCGGAGTCCGTTCCCCCGGAATGGAGAGCGCTGTTCGAAAGTGGAGTCAAGGGAGAGGAGCCGGTCGTGGCGCCACCGCCGCCCGAAGGCGGGACCCGCAAGGTGGAGCAGTCGGGTGCGGCGCAGACGAGGCCGGGCAGGGGTGGTTCGCTCGAGGAGGTCAAAGGTCCGGCCCGCCGGCTGCTCCAGAACATGGAGGCGAGCCTGGCCATTCCCACCGCCACGTCGTTCCGCGACTTGCAGGCTTCATTCCTCTGGGACGTGCGCAAGGGATTCAACGACCAGCTCAAGGAGCGGCGGCTCAAACTCTCCTTCACCCACCTCATCGGGTGGGCGATCGTGCTGGCGGCGAAGAAGTTCCCGTCGATGGCGCATGCGGTCGTCATGCAGGACGGCGAGCCCCACCGATGGGAGCCAGGGGCCGTCAACTTGGGCCTGGCCGTAGACGTGGAGCGCAAGGACGGCACCAGGAGACTGCTCGTTCCGGTCATCGAGAACGCGGACTCCATGACGTTCGGGGGCTTTCACGAGGAGTACGAACGCCTGGTCGCGGGCGCCCGCCACAACAGCCTACTGCCCGACGCGTACCAGGGCGCGACGATGACGTTGACCAATCCGGGTACGATCGGCACCGTCGCGTCGGTCCCACGGTTGATGACCGGCCAGGGGTCCATCATCGCCGCCGGAGCGATTCGCAGCGACAGGGGCGTGCAGATCATGACCATGACCAGCACGTACGACCACCGCATCATCCAAGGTGCGGAGTCCGGCATGTTCCTGCAGCACGTAGAGCGCCTCCTCCAGGGCGAGGAGGGATTCTACGAGCGCATTGCGTCGGAAATGGGAGTCGTCGCACCGTCCGCAGCGTCCACCCCTGCGGACGTCGAGACCGCCACCGCCGGCGAAGTCTCTCCCGCCATGCTCTATCACGTGGCCGCCGCGATGGGCTTGGTGAAGGCGCACCGCACCCACGGATACCTGGCGGCCCGCCTCGATCCTCTCGGGAGCGAACCGGTGGGGGACCCGTCGCTCGATCCCGAGCCCCTCGGCCTGACGCCGGAAATCATGCGCGGGATTCCAGCCGACGTGCTCCGGGCCTACGTGGAGGGGAGCAGCTTGTGGGAAGCGCTTCCCGAACTGCGTAAGACGTACTGCGGTTCGATCGCATACGAGATCGAGCACATTTCAAATCACGACGAGCGGGTCTGGCTCCGCCGCGTCATCGAAACGGGGCAACACCGGACGCCCCTCACCCAAGACGAGCAACGACGCCTGTTGGGCATGCTCATCCGGGTCGATGGACTCGAGACTTTTTTGCACCGCTCGTACCTCGGACACAAGCGGTTCGGCATCGAGGGACTGGACATGCTGGTTCCCATGTTGCGGGCGGTGATCGAGACCGCCGGGGATCACGGGACCGAGGAGGTAGTCATGGGAATGGCGCACCGTGGCCGCCTCAACGTGCTGGCGCACATCCTCGGCGTGTCGTACGAGACCCTCCTGGCCGAGTTCGAAGGTGGCCGTCAGGTGGAGGAGACCCTGGCCCCCCGCGGCGGCACCGGAGACGTCAAGTACCACCATGGCGCCAGTGGCCAATTCCAGAGTGGCGACGGCCGAACCGTCACCGTCTCCCTCATGCCGAATCCCAGCCACCTGGAAGCGGTGAATCCGTCGGCGGAGGGGTACGCGCGCGCGGTCCAGACCGATCGCTCCTCCGACTCCGCCACCCACGATCCCACCCGCTGTCTTCCCATACTCATTCACGGTGACGCGGCTTTCGCCGCCCAAGGGGTCGTCGCCGAGACGCTCAACCTGACGAACCTGCGGGGTTACGACACGGGCGGCACGCTCCACATCATCGCAAACAACCAGATTGGATTCACCACCGACCCGGCCGACAGTCGATCGACCGATTTCGCCAGCGATCTGTCAAAGGGATTCGATGTCCCCATCGTGCACGTCAACGCCGACGACCCGGAGGCGTGCATTGCCGCCGTGCGGCTCGGCATGATGTACCGGGCGAAGTACCACGAGGACTGCCTGATCAACTTGGTGGGTTACCGCCGCCACGGTCACAACGAAGGGGACGAGCCGCGGTACACACAGCCCCTCATGTACCAGACCATCGACAACCACCCCGCGGTGGCCCGTACCTACGGCGAAGCGCTCGTCGCACAGGGCGTCGTCACCCAAGCCGAGGTCGATGCCTTGGTGGAGGGGCAGTACAATGAGCTGGTGGAGACACAGAAACAGCTTCAGGAGGACACCGGCGAGGCAGATGCAGGCGAGGAGCCCGTGCGGATCACGGGGATGTTCGAGATCCAGGCCGAGCCCGCCACCGCGGTGGCCGCCGACCTCCTGATCGACCTAAACGACCGCCTCTTCGATGTTCCCGACGGATTCACCGTGCATCCCAAGCTGACGCGCCAGCTCGAGCGTCGACGCAAGACGCTGCAAGAAGGCACTATCGACTGGGGGCACGCCGAGTCGCTGGCGTTGGCTTCACTGCTGGCGGAAGGGGTTCCGGTGCGTTTCACCGGCCAGGACACCGAGCGCGGCACCTTCTCCCATCGTCACCTCATGCTGCACGACATCGCTACAGGAGAAAAGCACGCACCGATTCAGCACCTCCCCGACGCCGACGCCGCGTTCGAGCTTCACAACAGCCCGCTCTCCGAATTCGCCGCGATGGGATTCGAGTACGGTTACTGTCTGCGGGCGCCGGAAGCACTCGTGATCTGGGAAGCGCAGTTCGGCGACTTCGCCAACGGGGCGCAGGTCATCGTCGATCAGTTCCTCGTCGCGGGGCTCGCCAAGTGGGGACAGACCACCCACCTCGTGTTGCTGCTGCCACACGGCCTCGAGGGCCAGGGCCCCGAGCACTCGAGTGCCCGCCTCGAGCGGTTTCTGGCCCTCGGAGCCGAAGGCAACATCCGGGTCGCCAACTGCTCCACGCCGGCACAGTACTTTCACCTGCTGCGCAGGCAGGCCTTGCACAAAGAGGCTCGGCCTTTGGTGCTGATGACACCCAAGAGCCTCCTCAGGCACCCCGGCGCCACGGCGAGCCTGGAGGACCTCACACAGGGGGAGTTTTCCCACGTCCTCGAGGACGCAACCATCGGCGACTCCCATGACGCGGTGAAGCGTCTGGTGCTCTGCTCCGGCAAAGTCTACTACGACCTAACGGGCCACCCCCGACGCCCGGAAGCCCGGCACGTCGCGGTCGGACGAATCGAGATGCTATATCCGTTTCCTCGAGGACAGCTCAGCGATCTCATCCATCGCTATCCCGGGTTGGAAGAGGTGGTGTGGGTGCAGGAAGAGCCCAGCAACTTCGGAGCCCGGAAGTGGGTCGTGCCGCAGACGGCAGAGGTCCTTCCCGAGGGAGTCACCATCCGCCACATCTCCCGACCCGAACGCTCGAGCCCGGCCGAGGGCTATCCGGCGGCGCACAAGCAGGAGCAGGAGCGGATCGTGACCGGGGCGCTTGAAACCTGACGCCTCCCGGATCACGTATATTCAGAACATGGGCCTCGAGATCCTCCGCTATATCGTATTTGGCGTCTTCGTCTTCGCGTCCGCCGCCGCCCTCGGCTCGTGGGCCGTCCGCACCCGGCGGATCAGTCCCTTCAGCAAGTGGGCCAACCTCATCCGCCGTACCACCGACCCCGTCCTGAAGCCGATCGAGAACAAGATCATGCAGCGCGGCGGCAATCCGCAGACGGCCGAGTGGTGGCTCCTGGGAGGGACGATCGCCGGGGGCATCGTGGCGATCAGCTTGGCCGGCTGGATCGTCAACCAGTTCCGCTTGGTATCGGTGGCTGGCCAGCGAGGCCCGGGCGGCCTGCTTTGGGTCGCCGTCTATTATGCCAGCCGCATCGTCTCGTACGCCCTGATCATCCGGGTGATCGGCTCGTGGTTCGGCGCAGGACGCCACAACCGCCTCATGCGACCGATGTACTTCCTCACCGATTGGATCGTCGAGCCGCTGCGAAGGATCATACCACCGTTCGGCATCATCGACGTGAGCCCTCTGGCGGCATGGTTTCTCATTCAGATCCTGACCGGGATGTTCCTCTAGTTGGCCAACCACCTCGCCGTCGATCTCCACGTTCAGCCCCGAGCATCCAAAACCGAAGTGGCGGGCCGCCACGGTGACGCGATCAAGATCCGGGTGAAAGCGCCGCCCGTAGAGGGCACCGCCAACGAGGAGCTCATCCGGTTCCTCGCGAAGCGGTTCAAGGTCGCCCGGTCTGCGGTGCGACTGGTCTCGGGTGCAACCAGTAGACACAAGCAGGTGGTGGTGGACGACTTCACCGCCGAGGAGGTTATCCGAGGGCTCCTTGGAGAGGGGTGACCACACTCCACAGGCGGTAGCGCAATCGGCTCTGGTGCCCTAGATTTCTGCCTGACAATTGAATCCGTGGTGAGTTGCGGCATATTGCGGCCACGTTAAACAACACGCTAAAAAGCCCCACCCTCGGCGCTTTAGGCGTCGGGGGCTTTGTGTAGGAGACCTATGACGAATCCTTCCGACCGCAGCGACGGCCTACGACGAGCACTCGAGAACCGGATTTTGGTTCTTGATGGCGCGATGGGCACGATGATCCAGTCCTACGAGCTGGAGGAGAAGGATTTCCGCGGCGAGCGATACGCCGACCATGCCGCACCGCTGCAGGGCAACAACGATCTCTTGTCGCTGACCCGCCCCGACGTCATCGGCGCCATCCACCGCGCGTACCTCGATGCCGGGTCAGATATCCTCGAGACCAACACGTTCTCCGCAACGAGCATCGGGATGTCCGAGTACGGCGTTGGCGACGATGTGTACGACATCAACGTGGAATCGGCCAGGCTCGCCCGGGAAGCTGCCGACGAGTACACTGCGAAAGATCCCACCAAGCCGCGCTTCGTCGCCGGGAGCATCGGCCCTACCAATCGGACCGCCTCCATGTCCCCGGACGTCAACGACCCCGGCTTCCGCAACGTGAGGTTCGACGACCTGGTGAAGGCCTACGGCGAGCAGGTGCAGGGCTTGCTCGACGGGGGGGCGGATCTGTTGCTCGTGGAGACCGTGTTCGACACCCTGAATGCCAAGGCCGCCCTCTTCGCCATCAGCGGTGTCCTCGCCGAACGCAACGGGGCCGCACCGGTGATCGTCTCCGGTACCATTACCGACGCCAGCGGGCGGACGCTGTCGGGACAAACCCCCGAAGCCTTCTGGAACTCGGTACGCCACGGAGACCTCTTCGGCATCGGTCTCAACTGCGCGCTCGGCGCCGATCAACTGCGGCCCTATCTCGAGGAAATCTCCACCGTCGCCGACACATTGGTGAGTTGCCACCCCAACGCGGGGTTGCCCAACGAGTTCGGACAGTACGACGAGACGCCGGAACACATGGCGTCGGTGATTCGGGAGTTCGCGACTAGTGGCTTCGTGAACATCGTGGGCGGATGTTGCGGCACGACGCCGGCGCACATGGCGGCTATCGTGGATGCGGTTTCCGGTGTCCAACCCCGGACGGTCCCTGACCTCGACGTGCGATGTCGCCTGAGCGGCCTCGAGCCATTCAACATCGGGCCCGACTCACTCTTCGCCAACGTGGGAGAGCGCACGAACGTCACGGGGTCGGCGCGGTTTGCCCGACTCATCAAGGAGGAGGATTACGAGACGGCCCTCGGCGTGGCCCGACAGCAGGTCACCAGCGGCGCTCAGGTGATCGACGTGAACATGGACGAGGGCCTCCTCGACTCGAAGGCGGCGATGGTCAGGTTCCTGCGGCTGATTGCGGCGGAACCCGATATCAGTCGCGTACCGATCATGCTCGACTCCTCCAGATGGGAGGTCATCGAAGAGGGCCTCAAGTGCATTCAGGGCAAGGGCATCGTCAACTCGATCAGTCTGAAGGAAGGTGAGGAGGCCTTCATCGAAAAGGCACGACTCATCAGGCGGTATGGTGCCGCCACCATCGTCATGGCGTTCGACGAAAAGGGTCAAGCCGATACCACCGAACGGAAAGTCGCCGTCTGCGAGCGCTGCTATCGGATCCTCACCGACGAGGTAGGCTTCCCGCCCGAGGACATCGTCTTCGACCCCAACATCTTTGCCGTGGCGACCGGCATCGAAGAACACAACACTTACGCGCTGGCGTACATCGAAGCCTGCCGGGTGATCAAGGAGCGACTACCCCACGCGCTGGTCAGCGGAGGCGTGAGTAATGTCTCGTTCAGCTTCCGCGGCAGTAACGCGATCCGTGAGGCGATGCATTCCGCGTTCCTCTATCATGCCATTCGCGCAGGTATGGACATGGGGATCGTCAATGCGGGAGCCCTGGCGGTGTACGACGAGATCCCCGAGGAGTTGCTCACCGCGGTGGAAGACGTGTTGCTCAACCGAACGCCCGACGCCACCGAGCACCTCACGGCCCTCGCCGATCGCTACAAGGGCAAGACGGCCAAGCAGGAACAGGATCTTTCCTGGCGAGAGCAAGGCGCACAAGACCGGTTGGCATACGCACTCGTCCAAGGGATTGCCGATTACATCGAGGAAGACACCGAGGAGGCCCGCCAGGTTTACGATAGACCCCTGCAGGTCATCGAGGGCCCCTTGATGGACGGCATGAACACCGTCGGCGACCTGTTTGGATCGGGCAAGATGTTCCTCCCCCAGGTAGTGAAGAGCGCCCGCGTGATGAAAAAGGCAGTGGCCTACCTGGTGCCGTTCATCGAGCAAGAAAAGGCCGCCAGCGGGGAGGTGCACCGGGCGAACGGCAAAGTGCTGCTGGCAACGGTCAAAGGTGACGTGCACGACATCGGCAAGAACATCGTGGGCGTCGTGCTCCAGTGCAACAACTATGAAGTGATCGATCTCGGTGTGATGGTGCCGAGTGAAAAAATCCTGCAAACCGCCCGGGAAGAGAATGTCGACATCATCGGTTTGAGTGGACTCATCACGCCGTCCCTCGACGAGATGGTGCACGTGGCTCGGGAGATGGAGCGATTGAATTTCGATCTTCCGCTCTTGATTGGGGGCGCGACCACCTCGCGCGTTCACACCGCCGTCAAGATCGACGAGCGATACCACGGTCCCACGATTCACGTGTTGGACGCCTCGCGCAGCGTGGGGGTCGTGGGAGGCCTAGTGAATCGCCACCGTCGAAGTGCATTAGTCGAGCAACATCGAGAGGAGTACGCGCAGCTACGCGCGTCACACGCAGGCCGCCGGCGCAAGACGAAAATCATCCCCATCGACGAGGCTCGAGCCCGGAGGTTCGCCGTGGACTGGAGCGGCTACGCGCCACCCAAACCCACGATGATCGGAAGTAAGGTCTTTTCCGATTACCCGCTGGCCGAGTTGGTGGACCGAATCGATTGGACGCCGTTCTTCAAGACCTGGGAGCTCCAAGGGAAATACCCGGCGATCTTCGACGATCCGACGGTCGGAGACCAAGCACGCACGCTGTACAATGATGCCACCAAGCTCCTCGAACACATCGTGTGTGACAGATTGCTCACGGCCAAGGCGGCCATCGGACTCTACCCGGCCAACTCCGTCGATCACGACGACGTGGCGCTATACACGGACGAAAGCCGGAGTGAGACGCTGGCGCGGGTGCACGGTCTCCGTCAGCAGTTCGAGAAACCCCCCGGGCGACCCAACGTGTGCCTCGCGGACTTCGTCGCTCCGCTGGAGACCGCGCTGCCGGATTACTACGGAGCGTTCGTAGTGACGACCGGCATCGGACTGGAAGAACTCTGTGCGGGTTTCGAAGAGCAGCACGACGATTACAACAGCATCTTGGCGAAGGCACTAGCCGATCGGCTCGCCGAGGCACTCGCGGAGCGCATGCACGAGCGCGTTCGCCGAGAGTTCTGGGGCTATGAGTCCGAGGAACCACTCACCAGCGACGAACTCATCGCCGAGCAGTACCGTGGCATTCGTCCCGCTCCGGGATACCCCGCATGTCCGGACCATACCGAAAAATGCACGGTGTTCTCCCTGCTCGATGCGGAGACCAACGCCGGCGTCCGGCTCACCGAGCACTTCGCCATGCTCCCCGCTGCGTCGGTCAGCGGTTGGTACCTGTCCCATCCTGACGCGTACTACTTCGGGCTCGGAAAGATCGGACGGGACCAAGTGCAGGACTATGCCGCCCGGAAGGGGATCGACACCGCCGAGATGGAGCGGTGGCTATCGCCCAACCTGGCGTATGACCCGGACTGACGAGTCTAGTCGTTATATTGGCTCGTATGCACCGCAACCCAACAGCTCCCGAAAACAGCGCCGTCATCGTGGCGGTCGCCCTAGGCGTCATCGCCGGTTGCGTCGACCTCGTCGCCGGGTCTCCCCAGATTGCGGCCGCCTTCATCGTGGTGTTTGCGTTTCTCTTGAGCCTCACCTACCCGAAACGGGCATGGCTGTGGGCATTGCTGACGGGGATGTTCGTTCCGCTCATCAACGCGCTCGCCGTCGAGTTGGGCTATGCGCACCTGCGAAGACCGGAGAGTATCTACGCGACGTATCTGGCATTCGTCCCGGCGTTCATCGGTGCGTATTCCGCCGCATTCCTGAGGCGGTACTCTGCCAAGCAGCAGCAGAAGGAACGGGAGTCTTCGAAGAAGGATTGAGGCAGGCTCAGCCGGCGGCCTTGGCGAAGAACACCACCGTCGCTCGGCGCCCACCTGCGTCGTAATTCTCCAACTCCCGCTGTCGTACGTAGCCGAAGGACTCGAGAAAACGAGCGCCAGATTCGTGATGGGCAACCAGCGCCGTATGCAATCTTCGTGCTCCGCATTGCGCCGCCCACCGTTCGTATTCCTCCAAGACCGCGCGTCCCAGGCCCGACCTCCGGTGGTCGGGATCTAGCAACAGCATCCCCATCGTCCATTCCCCTTCGCCGGGAAAGTCTACCAGTGAATCGAGGACGCCGACCAACGCATCGTGGGAGTCGAACACCCCGATCATCCGCTTATCGTCGACGGCCTTTGCCGGTGGACCGGCAACGAACGCGCGCTGTGCCTCGTCGGCGGCCGGGGTCATCCCGGTTGCCAGCTCGAAATAATCGGCGGCCCGTTCGAACAACGACTGCAACGAGGGAATGTCCGATGGCTTCAACAGACGGGTGCGGTATCCGCCGTTCGGGCCGAGACTGTTGAGTTGCATGTGGGTGAATATATTAAAGGAAGGTCAGAACATCATGCACAAGCTTGCCGTCCTCCTCACCCCCCTGGTTTGCTGGCAATGCGCCCAGCCGGATCTCGTCCGCGTCAGCCACGTTCAAGTGGCGGGTCCGATGGATGGATCGTCCGTTCCCGTGGAGTTCGACTTGAGGTGGCGCAACTCGTTCAGGGACTCGGTGAACTGGGACGGCGCGTGGGTCGTCGTCAAGTATCGGGTGGAGCAGGGTCCTTGGAGGCATGCGACCCTCTCCCCCAGCCCGCCGAACCATTCCGTCGGTGATGACCGGGGCATCCGCGCAACCCTGGAGCCCTCCACTGATGGCGTCGGCGCGTTCGTGTACCGCACCGACCAGGGCTCCGGGCCCGTTGACTGGAGAGACATCCGGTTACAGTGGGACCATGCCGTGGACGGAGTCGCCAACGGGAGCGAGGTCACCGTTGCAGTGATCGCCATCGAGATGGTGTACGTCCCCAGCGGCGTCTTTGCCCTGGGGGACGGGGAGCGGGGGGACGTGCGCGGGCACTTTCACGGACTGACACCGGCCCTGCCGCACGTGGTGACGAGTGAAGATCCGCTCACCCTCGGGGGACAAGTGGCCGGGCGGGTGAGCAGCAACAACGGGTACGGCATGAACGAGCCCTTTCCCGACGATTTCGACGAGATCGCGGCGGTCACGCTGCCGGGACGGTTTCCCAAGGGGTTTGGCTCGTTCTGGGTCATGAAATACGAACTCACACAGCGCCAATACGGCACGTTCCTCAACACGCTCACCGATCG
This sequence comes from Gemmatimonadota bacterium, assembly GCA_039588255.1. GTDB lineage: Bacteria > Gemmatimonadota > Gemmatimonadetes > Gemmatimonadales > GWC2-71-9 > B3T1B10. The sequence goes on from JBDHAF010000001.1 coordinate 25,429, forward strand.
ACAACTCGAGATCCGGAACCCCGCTATCGACGGTGGCGCGGCGAGACCGGGCATCGAGCGCTACTCGTTGATTGCGGTTCGGCCGTTCACCGCCACGGTCGGGGATCGATCGGCCCATTTCCTCTCGTGGATGGACGGTGCGGCGTTCGCCGATTGGGCGGGGCTGCGACCCCTCACGGAGCTGGAATTCGAGAAAGCGGCACGGGGTTCCGTCGGACCGTCGGCCGGAGAATACGCCTGGGGTACCGACGACATTCACGTTGGCCGCTACGCCGTCAGAGACGCCGGGGCACCACACGAGCGCGTGAACAATCCCGGACCTACCGGAAACGCGGTGTACGCCGGCACGACAGGTGGAGCGGTGTGGTGCTGGTCCTGTCTCCGCGGGCCCCTCCGGGCTGGTGCGTTCCGGCGCGAGGGGGCCACTCGAACGGAGACCGGCGGGTCCTACTACGGCGTGTTCGACCTGAGCGGGAATCTTGTGGAGCGCACGGTCACAATCGGAAACGCCGCCGGTCGCCGCTTCGACGGCGCCCATGGAGACGGCAACCTCAACGCCAGGGGGAGCGCGGCCGGGCCGGAGGTCTCGCGCTGGCCGGGATCGAGCAACACGGGCACGCGGTCACAGATCATCGGGGCCGTGGGAACCGGACTCCGCGGCGGCCACTGGGCGAGCCCGGCCCGCAACCTGCGCATCTCAGACCGAGAATTCGGGGCCACCCCGGACAATTCCCGCCAACCGACCTTCGGATACCGCTTCGCCCGGACAGGGTCTCGTCAGTAACAGCTCAGATCACCGTATCGCGTTCACCGCAGTTAGTCGCGCAGCAAAACCGGGGTTGGTAGGGCGAAGCATGGCGGCGCGACCCGTAGCGCGCGTTGGTGAGCGACCAAGCGTTCGGCAGGTGACGGAGGATGTTGTACGCGAACCTCAGCGCGCCGAGGGACGCGTCGTCATGCAAAGCCGGCCCTACGATAGGTTCCCAGCTATTTCTTGAATCGTCCGCCATGCCTCTTCGACGTGACGCGATTCGGTGCCGGTCTGTCCTATGACGAAGCGGATCGCGTACTTGCCATTCATGCGCGTGTGGGTGACGTAGAGCTTGCCGCTGTCGTTCACGGCGTAAAGCAACCGTTCGTTGAGCCCGTCGAGGGTCGCCTCGTCGGTACCGTCCGGTCGGTAGCGGAAGCACAGCAGGCTCAGCTTGGGTCGCCGCAGGAGCTCGAAGTCGGCGGCGGCGGCTATGTCGTCGGCGAGGCGCTGCGCCATCTCGATGTGGGACCGAATCAGGTCCTGTAATCCCTCGACCCCGTAATTGCGGATCACGAACCACAACTTGAGGGCCCTGAACCGACGGCCGAGCTGAATGCCCCAGTCGCGGTAGTTCGTGACCGCCGCGCCCTCTCGAGTCTTGAGGTATTCCGGCAGGATGTCGAATACCCGCACGAACTCTTGCGGGTCCCGGACGTAGAAGGCGCTGCAGTCGAAGTTGGTGAACATCCACTTGTGGGGATTGAACACGAAGCTGTCGACCAGCTCCACCCCATCGATCATCCACCGGGTCTCCGGAAGCACCAGGGCATTCCCCGCCCATGCGGCATCGACGTGAAGCCACACCCCGTGTTTCCGACAGATCTCGCCGATCTCCCGAAGCGGGTCGAATCCCGAGACGCCTGTCGTTCCCACCGTTGCCGTCACCAACAGGGGCCGGCGTCCGGCTGCGACGTCGGCCGCGATGGCACGATCCAGCTCGTCGGGACGCATTCCGAACTCGTCATCCACAGGGATCTTCCGGAGGTTCTCGCGACCGATCCCGGCGATCTTGACGTTCTTCTCGACGGAGGAATGCGCTTCTGCTGAGCAGTAGACCGTGAGGACCCCAAACCCGCTCAAGCCTCGCTCGTTGACGCGGAACTCGCTGAGTCGCTCCCGGGCGGCCAGGAGCGCGCAGAGGGTGGCCGTGCTGGCCGTGTCCTGAATGGACCCCACAAACCCGTCCGGCAGACCGATCATCTGGCGCAGCCACTCCATCATCCGGCACTCCAGCTCCGTGGCGGCCGGGGACGTCTCCCAAATCATGCACTGGGCCGCCAGGGTGGCCGTCACCATCTCGGCCAACACCGAGGGACGGCTGCTGTTGGCCTGGAAGTAGGCGAAAAAACTGGGGTGTTGCCAATGCGTCATGCCTGGAAGCACAACCGACCGGAAATCAGCCAGGATCTCGTCCATTGACTCGGGGCTGGAGGGCGGGCCGGCGGGGAGGCGCTGGGCAATCTCCCCAGGCTGCACCTGGGCCTTGACGGGCCGATCCTCGACCCGATCCAGATAATCCGCCATCCAGTCCACGAGATCGTGGCCATGGCGGCGGAAATCGGCTGAATTCATGGGTTTCCGTCCGAATCTGGGAGGTAATTGTAGGATAACAGGCCGAGAGCCCTCGGGAATCGGGTCATTTGACCTTGCTCGGGGCCAGATGGGAGCCTTAATCTACGGACAGGGTAGTCATCACCACCTCGGCGTGAACTTTGCAAAGAGCCCCGGGGTTGTACCTTTAGACGCCGTACCGAACAACTGCTCACCGCGCAGCCGGCAGCCGTGTGGGTGGAACTGGAGACTCGTACATGAAGCACCGCCGACTCATACTGGTCGCTCTTCTCGGATTCATTGGCTTTGTCTCGGGAGGGTGGTTTTTCCAGGGCTCCGACAGCCAGGCCAACAGCGCTCGCCAGCGGGCCCGGGTCTTCGAATCCGTCCTGAGGTATGTCGCCGAGTACTACGTCGACTCCATCGACGCGGGCCAGCTCTACGACATGGCCACGGAGGGCATGCTGAGCCAGCTCCAGGATCCCTACACCTCGTTCCTCCAGCAGACCGGCTACGAGGAACTGAGCATCAGCACCACGGGGGATTACGGCGGTGTCGGCCTCCGGATCGACTCGCGAGACGGTTGGATTCAGGTGGTGTCCCCCATTGCGGACTCCCCCGGCGAGCGGGCGGGCTTGGTGTCCGGCGATCAGATTGTCGAGGTGGAGAACCAATCCACGAAGGGGTGGAGCACCCCCAGGGCCGCCAGCCTGCTGCGAGGTGAGCCCGGAACGGATGTCTCCATCACGGTGCGGCGCGCCGGCTTCGCCGATTCCCTACGATTCACCCTGACCCGCGGCGAGATTCACGTGAACTCGGTTGAGGGCACGAAGATGTTGGTGCCGGAGGTGGGATACCTGCATTTGACCACGGTGAGCCGCCAGTCGGCCTCCGAGGTCCAGCAGGTCATCGCCGAGCTCCACTCTCAAGGCGCCGAGGGTGTCATTCTCGACCTGCGGTTCAACCCCGGCGGGATTCTCGAGGAGGGCGCGGCGTTGGCCGACCTGTTCCTCGATCGGGGCCAGGTCATCGTCGAGACCAGGGGCAGAGCCCGGGGCGCTACGGCAACCTATTCCGCCGAGCAACAGCAGGCGTGGCCCGACTTGCCGATTGTTGTCCTGGTGAATCAAGCGACGGCCAGTGCCGCAGAGATTCTCGCAGGAGCACTTCAGGATCACGACCGGGCGGCGGTGGTCGGGTCGCCGACGTTCGGCAAAGGGGTGGCCTACCTCTTGATTCCCATCACCGACAACGAGGCGGTCACCGTCACATCGTCCCGATGGTACACGCCGAGCGGCCGCTCCATTCAACGGGGCGTCTCCGGGTCACGTGTCCTGGACCAGTTGGCCGGTAACGTGCCCGACTCCATGGAAGTCATAGCCGGGCAGCAGGAGTTCCGCACCGACGCCGGGCGGCTTCTCGACGCGGGGGACGGGGGAATTCAACCCGACATACTGCTCCCTCGTGACACGCTCACGGAAGGCGAACAGCTCTTCTTCCAGACCCTGGGCAGTGACCTACCGGCGTACCGCAATGTCCTCACCCGTTACGCGCTCGAGCTCAAGGGCCAGGACGCTGTGACGAGTCCGGACTTCGAGGTGACCGGGGGTATGCTCTCCACGATCCTCCAGAGTATGCGTGCGGCTGACATCGAGATGCCGGACTCTATCTTCGAGGGCGGCAGTACCTTCATCGCCGAGCAGTTCGGACTGGAGCTGGCGCGTTACGCGTTCGGCCGCGAAGCGGAGCTGACGCGCTCGGCGAGCATAGACAACCAGATTCATAAGGCGATCGAGTTACTGCAGCGCGCGCGCTCCACGAAGGAGTTGCTGGAGCTCGCCACGAGGAACTAATCCGTTCCAATCTCGCTCGCGATCGCGAAGGACCCCGAGGATCTCCCGGGGTCTTTTTCTTGGGCGTCGATATCCACCTCCTGTAATGAACAGACCGATAATCTCGATCCCAGAGAGGGGGACCGATAGAGGAATGGTTTGACAAGGCTCGAATCACCCTTCATTTCTAAGGGGCGACAGGAGAGAGTATGGCCACACCCAAATCAAACGCCGCGACTGAATCCATCCTCAATCACATCGGTGGAGAGTGGGTGCGTTCTTCGGGTGCGGCTTCCCTGCCGGTGGAAAACCCAGCAACCGGTGAAGTGCTCCACCACGTTCCTCTATCCAACGCAGCAGACGCCGACGCCGCCGTGCAGGCGGCGAAGATAGCGTTCCCGAGTTGGCGGGAGACCCCGCCCGTCGAGCGGGCACAGGTCCTGTTCCGCCTGAAGGCGCTCTTGGACCTGCATCTCGACGACCTCGCGGTGAGTCTCACGCAGGAGCACGGCAAGACCGTGGCCGAGTCGAAGGGCGAGATTCGCCGGGGGATCGAGAACGTGGAACACGCGTGCGGCGTTCCCACAATGATGTTGGGAACGACGCTCGAGGACGTGGCTCCGGAAGTCGACTGCGAAACGATCCGGCAGCCCCTCGGCGTCTTCGTGGGGATCACGCCCTTCAACTTCCCCGTCATGATTCCGATGTGGTTCTGGCCCTACGCCGTCGCGACCGGCAACACCTTCGTACTGAAACCGAGCGAACAAGATCCCCTCACCCATCAGCGGATCGTCGAGCTCGCCACTGAGGCGGGTCTCCCGCCCGGTGTCCTCAATGTGGTCCACGGCGACTGGGGGGCGGCCGAATTACTCGTCGACCACCCGGAGGTTGCCGGCATTTCCTTCGTCGGCCGGAGCGAGGTCGCCGAGGTCATCTATGCAAAGGCCGCCGCCAAGGGAAAGCGGGTCCAGGCATTGGGCGGAGCCAAGAACCACATGGTCGTGTTCCCCGACGCCGACCTGGACCGCGTCAGCGAGGCGGTTGTGTCATCCGTGTACGGATCGACCGGCCAGCGGTGCTTGGCGGGCAGCGTCATCGTGGGAATCGACGACGCGTATGAGCCGCTCCGCGACCGCGTCGTCGAGCAGGCGTCTGCACTGCGATTGGGGAGCGGTCTCGACGAGAACGTCGACATGGGACCGCTGATCTCGGCGAAACACGCCAAGTACGTGCGGAATGTCATCGATTCCGGTGTGGCCGAAGGTGCGAAGCTCCTGTTAGACGGACGGGACGCCTCGGTGAGCGATTATCCCAACGGCCACTGGGCGGGGCCTACCGTGTTCGATGAGGTCCGGCTGGGCATGCGGGTTGGGCGGGACGAGATCTTCGGTCCGGTAGCCGGTTTCGCCAGGGCCAAGGCCCTGGAAGACGCCCTCGCCTTGATCCACGCCAACAGTTACGGCAATGCGACGTCGGTGTTCACGAGCAGCGGGCGGACGGCGCGGGAGTTCCGCTACCACGCCGGCATCAGCATGATCGGGGTCAACATCGGAGTGGCGGCCCCGATGGCGTTCTTCCCGTTTGGCGGGTCGCGGGGGTCGTTCTACGGAGACCTCAAGGCTCAGGGGCACGATGCGATCGAGTTCTATACCGACAAGCGGGTGGTGATTTCGCGGTGGTAACCGCCTGGATAGGTGAGCGCCGCCAGCCCATGTGCGCCTCCGCGGCGCGGTTCGTAACCACCTGGTGAGGTGGGCGTTGCGCGTCCCCAACGTCCCTCCGCCCGCTGCGGTTCGCAGCTTGAAAACCGGGATCCCAACAGGACCACACCGCGAACCAACGCCGCCCGGATAGATGAGCGCTGCACGCCCCGACGTCCCTCGGCCCGCTGCGGTTCGCACTGCGAAAACCCGGGGTCCCAACAGGGCCACACCGCGAACCAACGCGGGCTACGGGACGTTCGGGCCACGCAGCGCACTCAGGTTGCGAACTGATTTCGTTTCGGCGCAGCACTGCCGGGTGTCCGACAGCGCACGTTGGTGAGCGGTGGCCCAGGTTGGGATGCCGCCATTAGATAGCGAACCGCAGTGCGCGTAAGGACACCCGGTAGGCGAGCCGAAGGAGAGCCATAGAATGCCAAGTACGAAGACAGCAATCGACACGCAGGCCGTAAAGTCCGGCCACCGGGAGTTTTTATTCCCGTGCGCTCCGCCGCTGTACGACGATCCCCTGGTTCTCGTCGATGGTGACGGCGTCCGGGTCGTCGACTCCGAAGGCCGCGAGTTCCTCGACTTCTTCAGCGGAATTCTCACCACAGCCGTCGGCCATTGCCACCCCGAGGTAGTCAACCGGGTGCGCGAGCAGCTCGGCGTCCTGGGTCATACATCGACCCTCTACATGACCGAGAACCAAGTGGAGATGGCCAAGCGGCTCGCCGCCATCGCTCCGGGAGCACTGAACAAGTCCTTCTTCACGAACAGCGGCACCGAGGCCGTCGAGACGGCGATCATGCTCGCGTGCCTGCACACCGGCCAAAGCGAAGTCATCGCCCTCCGGCACGCCTACTCGGGCCGCAGCATACTCGCCACCAACGTCACCGCCCACGCGCCGTGGCGACCCCTGCCCAGCTCCCTCCCGGGCATCAAGCACGTCATGTCACCATATCCGTACCGTTGCCCGTTTCGTTCGCCGTGCGACGAGAGCTGTATCGACAAGTTTGGGGACGACCTCGAGGAAGCGATCCGGACCATGACGAGTGGCAAGCCCGCCGCATTCATGGCCGAGACGATTCAGGGGCTGGGTGGGTACATCGTGCCCCCGCCGGGATACTTCCAGCGAGCCGCCGAGATCATCCGCTCGTACGGAGGCGTGTTCATCTGCGACGAAGTCCAGACCGGATTCGGACGCACGGGAGACAGGTGGTTCGGCATCGAGCACTGGAACGTCGTGCCGGACATCATGGTGATGGCCAAGGGAATCGCTAGTGGATTTCCCGTGGGAGCGACGATCGCCAAGAGCGAGATCGCCGAGAGCTGGACCGCGAAGACCATCTCCACGTTCGGAGGCAACCCGATCTCGATGGCGGCGGCCATCGCGACCAACGACATCATGGTCAGCGAAGACGTTCCCGCTCGTGCGGCCGTCAGAGGGACGCAGCTCAGGCAAGGGCTCGAGTCCCTCTACCAGGAGCACGACTGGATCGGCGAGGTCCGTGGCATGGGACTCATGCAGGCCATGGAGCTGGTCGAGGATCGAGGAACCAAATCGCCCAGCCCGGAGAAGGGAAAGCAGTTGCTGGAGGCGACCAAGGCGGAGGGACTCCTCCTCGGTCTCGGGGGGTTGAACGCCAATGTCATCCGGATGGGGCCGTCGCTGCTCATCACCGAAGACGAAGTCGGCGAGGCAGTCGAACGGCTGGGTCGCGCGTGTGCCCGGGTCTCAGCAGCATGATACTGGGCCTACCCTGGACGACCTGGTTGCTCCTGCTCGTCGCCGTCGGCGCAGGGTTGGCAATCGAGTTGGTCTTCTACCGACAACAGCGCGACCGCATACGTGATCCGCGGGCCACCGATTACGTAGAACACTCCTAGCACGTGTCATCTCCGACGATCATCGCCGTTCTCCTGGCGTACGGACTCGTCCTCATCGCCATCGGGTTCTGGAGTCGCCGCGACTCGCGAAACGTGGCCGGGTACTACGTCGCCGGCAAAAAACTCCCGGCCTGGGTGATCGCCTTCAGCACGAACACCACCGGGGAGAGCGCCTGGCTCTTGCTGGGCCTGACCGGGATGGGGTACGCCGTGGGGCTCCACGCTTTGTGGATCGTCCTGGGCGAGGTCCTCGGCGTGACCCTGAGCTGGGTGCTGGTCGCACTCCCGTTCAAGGCGTACACGGATCGCTACGATGCGATCACCGTTCCCGACTACCTGGAGGCACGCTTTCGCGACACGCGGCACGTCTTTCGCCTGATCAGCCTCGTCATCATCCTCAGCATGGTGACGGCCTACACGGCGGCTCAGTTGACAGCGATCGGCAAGGCGTTCAACGCGTTCCTCGCCACTAGTTACGGCACCGGCGTGATCATTGGTGCGGCCATCATTCTCTACTACACGTCGGTGGGCGGGTTCAAGGCGGTGGCATATAGTGACCTGCTTCAGGGCGTACTCATGTTCCTCGGTTTGCTCGTACTTCCGATCGTGGGCTTCGTCGCCGCCGGCGGCTGGGCGGCAGTCCTCAGCGGTATCTCCTTGGAGAACCCAGCCCTTCTCACACCCATGGGCGAGTTAGGATTGTCCGTTCCCGGCGTCATCAGCGCGCTCGGGTTCGTCGGCATCGGCTTCGCCTTTCTCGGCGCTCCGCAGCTGCTCACGCGCTTCATGTCGGCGCGCAACCGCGAGGAGATCGTCAAGGGGAGTCTCATCGCCGTCATCTGCATCATTTTCTTCGATATCGGAGCCGTGTTTGCCGGACTGGCAGGTCGATCGCTCTTTCCCGGCCTCGCAGACCCGGAAACCATCTTGCCCACTATGAGTGCAGAGCTCTTTCCCCCGATCTTCACCGGCGTGTTTCTCGTCATCGTCTTGGCGGCCTCGATGTCGACAGTGGACTCCTTGCTGATCCTTGCGTCGTCGGCCGTGGTACGCGATATCATCCAGAAGATCTTCGAGCCGAACTTGACCGAGATCCGTCTCTCGTTGTTCGGTAAGCTCACCACCGTGGTGATCGGCGCCGTAGCGTTCGTGCTGGCCATCGGGGAGGTGAGGATGATCTTCTGGTTCGTCCTCTTCGCGTGGTCCGGCCTGGCGTCGGCGTTCACACCGGTGGTGCTGTGTTCGCTCTTCTGGAAGAGAACCTCGCGCGCCGGAGCGATGGCCGGCATGATCGCCGGATTCCTCGCCGCCGTGATCTGGGTCGTCGCGTTCAAGGAGCGGTTCTTCGACCTGTACGAGATGATTCCGGGGTTTGTCGTGGGGTTCGCAGTTACGGTTGGCGTCAGTCTGTTGACCGAGCCACCGGAGGGTGCCGAGGAGGAGTTCGACGAGGTGCGAGCTGCGATGTGACCTCCGTCTTCATCACACTTTAACCGTTTCTTCACTCCCACGGCATGACAATCCAAAGGGAGTCCTGTCCCGGAAGCCATCAGCCAAGCGGAGATCGATCATGGCTAAAAAACCCCCGAAGACCGAGCCACCGCAGAGCGCCGAAGACAAGGTCATCGAACAACACCGACGCATTAGAGGCTTGCTGAACCAGCTCGACACGACCACCGATCTCCGTTTGATGGTTCCGTTGCTGCAAGAGCTTCGGATACTGTTGGACGAGCACTTCGAGCAAGAGGAAGCCGCCGACGGCTTCCCCCAGATGATAGCCGATCCCGCACCACATCACGCCAGGGCCCTCGAAAAATTGTTCGAGGAGCACAGGACCCTCTTGGCAAACTTGGACGATGTGATCGAGAAAGCCCTGTTCTGTCTCGAAGGGCCGCTTGCCAACGTGCGGCGCGGCGTGACGTCACTCTGCGAGCAGCTCCGTGCCCACGAAGAGACCGAGACGGAACTCCTGACCGATACGGTCTACACCGACCTGGGAATTGGTGACTGAGCCGGCGCGTTACGCCGAGTGAACGATCCGCGCCCCCGGCGCCCGAACTCGTAGCAGTCCTTCAGCACGTATCTCCGGCATTCCGAACACCGCCGTGGCGGCGGCGTCGGCCGTCATGCACCGATCCGCGGTCACCGTAATGCTGTGCGCCCGGCTCTGCCGCGGCGCACCCGTCTTCGGATCGAGGAGATGGTGGTAGCGGCGATTGCCGTACTTGAAGAACTGCAGGTAGTCGCCCGACGTCGCCACAGCTCGATCCGCCACGTCGAGAGTTCCGGCCAGCATCGACGGGTCTTCGGGGGATCGAACTCCCACGTGCCACGGATCGCCGTCTTCTGATTCGCCCATCCCGTGCAGATCCCCGCCAACGTTCACCAACGCCCGTTGGATTCCCCACTCCCGCAGTGCTTCCACCGCACGGTCCACGCCGTAGCCCTTCGCAATGCCCCCCAAATCCAGCCGCACGTCCGCACTGGCAAACCTGACGACGGGCTCTCCCCGCCACGTATTCAGATCCAAGCTGCGATACAGCCCGTGGTTTGCCAGTCGTCGCACGTCGTCCGCCGGCGGCGGCACGCGCCGATTGGTTACGTCCCACAGCTCCACGGCCCGTCCAATGCACGGATCGAAAGCGCCATCGCTCACCTCCGCCCACCGGATCCCCTCCTCGACTACGGTCGCCGTGGCAGGAGAGATCGACACCGCCTGCGTCGCGGCGCGGAGATTGGCCCGGCCGATATCCGACGTGGGAGTGAACCGCGTCATGGTGCGCTCCACCTCGCGCAGCTCCGCAATTGCCGCGTCGATCGCCTGGTGAGCGTACCGGGGATCCCGATGCACGACCGCGATCTCCCCGATGGTTCCCATGACCGGGATGCTGCGGCGTGTGAGCACCTGCTTCCGGCGCACCACCGCCGGGGCCGCCGCGACAGCAAATGCTCCAACACCCAGGAGAATGACATCCCGGCGGGACGGATGTGCGCGGTCCGACGCTTCAGATCTGTTCATGTCGTGACTCCGAGATGTCGCGGACGTGGGGGCACGATCCACAATTGTCAACTGATTCATCGTATTCGCAGGTACTACAGCTTCGGGGCTCCTGCCCGTAGCGGTGGAACATGCCAAAGCCGACAAACATGACGGCGAGGCCCAAGACCGCGAGTACTTCACTCATGTCGAGCTCAACAATCCGGCGAACCCCATGAACGCCAATGAGAGACATCCGGCAATGATGAAGATGAGGGCTGTCCCCTTGGCAACCTCCGGGATATCCGCCAACTCGGTGTTCTCCCGAATCGACGCCATGAGGACCAACGCCAACGTCAGGCCTAATCCGGCACCGACGGCAAAGGCCATGCCCTGCAGGAATCCGTATCCCCGGTTGGTCTGGAAGATGGCCAGCCCGAGGATTGCACAATTCGTGGTAATCAACGGCAGGTAGATTCCCATCTGCCGGAAGAGTGTGGGGCTGATCTTCTTGATGGTCATCTCCACGATCTGCACCAACGACGCGATGACCACAATGAAGGAGATCAGCCGCAAGAACGGTGCGTACGGAAGAATGAACGTATTGAGGAACCACGCACACAGTGACGTGATGGTCAGCACGAAGATGTTCGCCGCGCCCATGCGCAGCGCGGTGTACACCCGGCCGGACACCCCCATGAACGGGCACAGTCCGAGGAAGTAGAACAGCGTGAAGTTGTTCACCACCATGGCCGAAATGAGGATCCACATCAGGTCGCCCATCACGCCGCCTTCTCTTTCCGGACACCTTCAGGCCACTCGCCGAGCAATTCCTTCTGCTCCCGGCGGTGCCGAATCCAGTTCAGCCCCAAGAGAATGAATCCCAACGTCAAGAATCCTCCCGGGGGGAGAATCATCACGACCCACGGCTCGTACGAGGATCCAAAGAGATGCACCTCGAAGCGGGTCCCGGTGAGGAAGGTCCCGGTTCCGATCACTTCGCGCACCGTCCCCATCATCAACAGGGCGATGAAGAAACCAACGCCGGTACCCACGGCGTCGAGCATCGACCGGCCGATCGGGCGCTTCGACGCAAACGCCTCTTGTCGTCCGAGGATCATGCAGTTGACGACGATGAGGGCGATGAACGCCCCCAGAGCCTTGTGGATCTCCGGCACTGTCGCTTCCAAGGTCATATCGGCGACCGTGACGAAGCTGGCGATGATCAAGATATAGGTGGAGATCCGCACTTCGTGTGGAATGAACTTCTTCAGCAGGGACACGAGGAAGCTCGACCCACAGAGCACGAAGAAGGTCGCCAGTCCCATGGCGATGCTGTTGGCCACGGTATTGGTCACCGCCAGCGCCGGACACAGCCCCAGCATCTGAATGAGCACGGGATTCTCACGCCACACGCCGCGGAAGAGGTCGTGTTGAGGAGTCGTCTCTCTCATCGGTTCGCCACCTCGCCGTAGTTCTCGATCAGCGGTGTGAGGCGCTCCAGCGAAAGATTGATGATGTCGATGATGGTGCGCGACGAAATCGTCGCACCGGTGATTATGTCGATCTCGCTGGCATCGCCGGTGGCCCGGCCCCGCTTTACGCCCACCAGCATGGGCTCCGATCCGTCGAACTGATTAACAAAGGACGAATCCTTCTCGATCTTATCGCCCAACCCGGGAGTCTCTTTGCTCTCCAGTACCTTCATCCCGAGTAGGGAGTTGGTTCTCGGATCGTAACCGTAAATGACCTTGATGATGTCCTGGAATCCCGCCTTCTCCGAAGCAATGGCAAACCCGACCGGTTGTTGGTCCAGATAGCCGAGATAGATTTGCTCGAGTTCATCTCCGTTCACACCCTCGGGCAACTCAGCCGTAAGTCGGCCGTCGTGTACGTAGAGCGTGTCGTAGCGCTCGGGCGCCTTGAGGACCTCCTGGATCGCCTGGCGCAACACCTCGGCCTTGTACGCGAGTATGGCAGGTTGGGTCGCCTCGTAGACGAACACCAAGACGAATCCCGCGATCGCACCGGCGACCGCCAGCGTTCGAAGCAGGCGGAACGATTGGACCTCAGGCGGCTCGGGTGCTGGGGGCGGCCCGCCGTTGCCGGATCCTGGCTGGACGTCGCTCATGTCACCATCTGTTTCTTGCCGGCCCCGAACAACCGGGGCTGGGTGGCCTGGTTGATGAAGGGCACGAGGCCATTCATCAGCAAGATGGCGTACATCACACCTTCGGCCAGCCCGCCCCACAGTCGAATGATCACGACCAGAAGTCCGATTCCGAAGCCGAAGATCCAACACCCCACATTAGTGACCGGCGATGTCACCATGTCAGTGGCCATGTAGACGGCGCCGAGCATGAGGCCGCCGGAGAAGAGCATGAACACGGCACTCGGATACCGCGCGGCGTCGAGGAGATGCAGCGCCCCCGCCAAGAGAGCCACGGTGAGAAAAATGCTGATGGGAATCCGCCAGTTGAGGTGCTTCCGCAGCGCCAGATACGCGCCACACACCAAAATGACGATCCCCGAGGTCTCACCCAGCGACCCGCCGACCGACCCCATGATGAGCGCCGACGCCTCAGTACCGGTTGCCTCGAACTTCATGAGTCCCAGTGGGGTCGCACCCGTCATCGCGTCCACGACTTCCGGGCTCATGAGGGGTAGCGCGAAGTTGTCGCCGCGGAGACTCCACCAGTTCGCCGTTGCCGTGGACCAAGTCGTCATGGCGACCGGAAACGCCGCCTGGACAAAAGCCCGGCCCAGCAGCGCCGGATTGAAGACGTTCTGTCCCAATCCTCCAAAGACCAACTTGCCGAATCCGATGCCGAACACGCCGCCCACGAAGGCCATCCACAGCGGCAGCCCGGGAGGCAACGTGAGACCCAGCAGGACCCCGGTGATGGCAGCCGATCCGTCCAGAAGTGCCTTCTTCGGCCCGAACCAGTATTCGGTGAGCACGCCTCCCGCCGTGGCGGCGGCGATCACGAGGAGCGCGCTGGGGCCGAAGTAGTAGGTTGCCACCGCCACGACCGGCACGAGACTCATCACCACCGACCACATGATCGTGGGCGTGCTGTCTCCCCCGCCTAAATGTGGAGATGCGGTTACGAGAAAGCGCGGTCGTATCATGCGGCTTTATGCGTGCGTAGCGCGATCTTGGCGATGGCGAACAACTGGCTGAGAGGAATGTTGGATGGACACGTATATGAACAACAGCCGCACAGCATGCAATCCATGAGGTCGTGCGTCTCCATCTCCTCATAGCGTGCCACCATCGCGAGGCGACCGAGAAGCTGGGGGTTGAGAAAGACCGGACACGCATCGAGGCAATGACCGCAGCGTATACAGGGATGCGTGTCTTTCGGTTTGCAGTCTGCCTCGGTCAGCACCACGACGCCCGTCGTGCCCTTGAGAAGCGGGGTATCGAGATTGCCCTGCGCCGCCCCCATCATCGGACCCCCGAACACGATCTCGTAGGCGTTCTCGGTGAGGCCGCCACAAACGTCCAGCAGATCCCTGATTTTGGTGCCGACGGGCACGATCAGGTTAGCAGGGTTGTTGATCCCCCGTCCGGTCACTGTCACGATGCGCTCGATCAGCGGAAGGCCCGTCTCGAACACCTCTGCGATGGTGGCCACCGACGCTACGTTCTGCACCACGGCTCCGACGTCCATCGGCAGCTTTCCGGACGGGACTTGCCTTCCCAAGAGCGCGTCGATGAGCATCTTCTCCGCCCCCTGAGGGTATTTCACCGTCACCGGGTGCACCGTCACGTCGATGTCGCTGGGCAGCGTGGCCTCCATCCTCTCGATGGCATCGGGTTTGTTCTTCTCGATCCCGATCATCGCCCGGTCCACACCCAGGCAGCGCATCATGATACGAATACCCAGCTGAACCCGCTCCGGATACTCCACCATCGTACGATGATCTGTGGTGAGATACGGCTCGCACTCACATCCATTCAGGATGACCGTGTCGATGGCTTTGTCCTTGGGTGGAGAGAGCTTCACGTGGGTGGGAAATGCGGCACCGCCCAGTCCCACGACTCCGGCATCCTGGATCGCTTGGATCATCTCCTTCGGAGACAATCCCTCCCACTTCGGGACGAGTCTTGGACGGGCGGCCTGCGCCGAGAACGGCTCCACCGCGATGCGGACCGATTCCGCGTAACTGCCGTCGGGGTGCGGCCACAGCGCAATGTCGGTGACGGTCCCGGCAGCAGACGCGTGAACCGGTGAAGAGACGAACCCATCCGCCGCGGCGATCTTGTCGCCGCGCTCCACGTGGTCTCCCTTCCGCACGATGATCTTCGCCGGCTTGCCGGTGTGCTGTTGCAAAGGCAGGACGATCTCGTCCGGGAACGGCATCCGCCGAATGGGTACGGCCTCCGTCAAGGCCTTCAATTCCGGCGGGTGGACGCCGTGCCGGAAGGTAAAGCCGGTGCTCATACCATTAGCTGAATGGTTCCGCCCGCTTCTTCCATTTGTCGAGATCTTTCTCCTTCGGATTCAGGGGCGTTCCCGGATGTATGATGGCGACAGGGCATTTCTCCGCGGCCATGACGAGCTGGCGGAACGTTCCTGCCTTCGAGTCCTTGATGTATGCCAACTTCTTGTCGTCGTAGGCGAACATCTTCTTGTTCATGTTGGTGCACTCGTCACAGGAGGTACACCGCGCCGATTCGATGTACGGGTCCATCCCCAGCGCCTCATCCTCTTCCTCTACCTCCACTGCCGTCGCAACCGCGGCAGCGGCCGGTGCCTCCGCGGGCGCCGCAGGTGCCGCGCCGGGCGCACCCCCGAGGTCGATTCCCGGCAACGTCACCGGTGGCGCGCTCAACCCGGGCATAGCACTCACCTCGGACAGCAAGTCGTCAATGGTCCTGCTCCCGTTGCCCGAGCGAATCAGGCCTTCTGCCAGCCGGCGTGCAATCACCGGCGGATAGCCGGCCTTCAACTCGGCCAGCTTCGTCTCGTACTCGGCCCGGATGGCTTCCGCCTTGCGCGCAAATTCCTCCTCCAGATCCGCTTCCACCACACCGCGGGCATCCGCCCCGACCTCGAGGCCTGCCATCTGCTTCAGCAGTGACCAGAATGCGAGGCGCTCCTCGGCCAGCTCAACGATCTCGTCGGCGACGAGCAGTCGGCCGAGGCGTAGGTCGTCGGTGTACGTGTAGATGAACGGCGTCTGGCCTTCCCGGTCTTGCGCCGAGAGCTCCACATACTCGTGGAACGGTGTGAGCGTGTCCTCATCCACGTCCGCCGGCGCTCTCTTGAAGTGTTTCTTGAAGCGCGATTCGGTCGCCGTCCAGTCCGCCGTCGTGTACGGGAGGGACATGGTCTGCTCCTCACCGCTCTCGTCCACGTACTTCAGCTCGTACTCGGGCCACGTGTCTTCCGGAGACGGGTTCCCGTCGAGATTGAGACACTCTTCCAGTGTCGATCCGGCATCCGGATCGAACACGAGCATCGGGAAGCTCCGGCTCTCGAGGGCGGCCTTAGCCGCCTTCATCGCGGATTGATCCGCAATGCCGTGCTCGGGAGGACAGGGGCAATGCAGCACGAAGATCGCCGGGCGACGCACCTGCAGGCCCTTCAAGACACCCCCTAGGAGATGGGATGCCGATGCCTGGGACGACTGGAGGACATATGCTCCGCGGTGCGCCATGGCGATCAGGGCCATCTCCTTGCGGACCTCTTCCTTCCCGTGCTGGTCTTTGCCGAAGGCGGCCATGTCGGACACCTGTCCGGTGAAGCCACTCGTACACGCTTGGCCACCGGTGTTGGAGTACACCTGGGTGTCCAGCACGATGACGCGGATCGGCTTCCCCGACGCCATGAGCCTCGAGACATTCTGAAACCCGATGTCGAGCATGGCGCCGTCGCCGCCAACGGCGAATAGCGGCGGGCACATGGCGAACTCATCGTCATCGAACTGGCGCCAATCGAACTTCGAGAAGACGGGTTCGTGAACCGCGGCGTCGTACTCGTTCTTGAGCTGCAACTCGGCACGCCGGACCGCAATGAACCCGTCACCCATCTTCCGCATGTGCCCTTCGAAAATGCCGATGGCGATGGACGGTGCATCCTGGAAGAGATGGTTGGTCCACGGGAACGGATAGGGATTGTAAGGATAGGTGCTGCCCCACACTGACGAGCACCCGGTGGCGTTGGTAAACGCCATCGTGGACCGTCCCTTGCCGCTCGGTCCCTCCGTGTATCGCCAGCGGAGATCTTTGAGATCCCGGATCATCTTGGCGATGTTTTCGACCTTCTGCTTCTTCTCCCCTTCGAGAGGAATCTCCACCTCGCCGTCGCCAATACTGCCGACGTCGTCGAGGTCGGCATCCGACGCCAGCAGGTCACGGGCCTGCGCGTCGAGCCCGGCGATCAGCCCGTCGAGCCGCCGGACGTACTTCTCGGCCCGGGGCAACATCAGGGCGTTGACCGCCGAGATCACCAGGTGGATGGCGGTCTTTTCACCACACCCCATACAAGAGCCGTCTCCGCCCACCATCGACAGATAGTTCTCCTTCTTGAGCAGCAGCGACGACAGCACGCCGATGCCCTCGTCCATGTCGCGGATGTTGATGTAGCGGTCGTCCGTATCCGGAAGCCGCTTCCACAGATCCCAGTTGCGACGGAGCTTCTCGACTGCATCGTCGTCCTGCTTGATGGTGATCAAAGCTTCATCGGGACAGACGTCGACGCAGATGTTACAGCCCTTGCAGGTCTCGGGATTGACGGTGATGGAGAGGAGACCACCCGTTCCCTTCTCCTTGCCCTCCGGCAGGTCGAAGAAGGGAGCCGTCTTGGCCAACGGGAAATCGGCGAGCGCCGAGTAGACTGGGGCAAACTCCGCATCGACGGCGGCGCGGCGCTCCGCGTCCATGCCCAGCTTATCAACGACCGTTTTGTACGACTGGGACAGCACATCGGCAAAGGTGGTAAACGGCACCCCCTTCATGATGCGCCGGGCTTCCTTCGCCACGTGCTTCGAGACCTGGCGGAAGCGATCGAAAGTCTGGCCGTTGTTCGACGCCGTCGCGACGGCGGCATCCAACACGTCTTCGACCGTGTTGACGATTCCCGGTATGGCCGAGTCGGGACACTGAGTCCAACACTGGGCGCATCCCGTGCATTTCTCGGGAACGAACTCCGGGATCTCGAACCGCACATCGGTCATGTCCCTGATGGAGCTCGTCGCCGCCGGAATCGCGCTCAGCGCCGCGAAGGGATCAGCGATCCCATCCTGGCCAGTCTTACACAGGTAGCAGACCTGTTCCCAGAAACGCCCTGGGTTCCCGATACCAGCCTGGACTTCCGGACGATCGAGGTAATCCGGTATGGACGGCACTAATGCCACTTCGTCCCCTTCACCGGGCAACGCGCCCACATCTATCTGGCTTACCTCGTCGAAGCCCCGGTGAATCACCCTAACGTTGTCCTCCACCACCCGCTCACCCAGGTGCCCGAACTTCTTTTTGATCTGCGACCGCACTTCGTCAAAGAGGGTCTTCTCATCGAGGTCCCTCTCCTGCATGAAGGGAGCCGCCTTGAAGAACGCCCCCATGAAAGCCGCACCCTGCATCCGGTAGCGGAGCTCCGGATCGGAGGCCTCGTGCGACGCGATCTTGAACGCGTCCACCTTGAACACCTTGATGTGCTTCTCGCGAATCGTGCGCTTCGCCGCAGCCGGAAGGATGCCCCAGAACTCCTCGGGTGTTTGGTCGCTCTGGATGATGAAGACGCCCCCGTCCGAGAATCCCGCCAACGGATTCGAGTGGCGGAACACGTTGGGATCGGGAGACAGCACTGCATCCACGTGGCGCAGCTCGCTGTTGATGCGAATCGGGGCGTTGGCCAGCGTGGCATAGAACGTGGTCGGTTGGCCCTTCTTCTCCGAACCGTACTTGGGATTGGCCTTGACGTACATGGAGAACAGCTCCGAGACCGTCATGGCCAGGTTCTTACCCATCGTGATGGCTCCCCAGCCACCGATGGAGTGAACCCGGATCGAGAGCGAGCCCTCGGGCATCAGGTTGATGTCGCCTGCAGAGGGCAAGGCCAGATCCTTGACACCTGGGTAGTCGGCGAGCAACTCCTCCTGCCAGATCTGGAGCTTGGGGAGATCGGTGTCGGGTCGAATGAAATCGATGCCGAGGTAGAACTGCCGGCGGTTACGCCCGCCTTCCAGCATGTTGTCCACCGCCGCGATCATGTCCCCGGGTTGGAGATCCCGGCTGCCGAGACCGAAGCACCCGCTGTAGAAGTCCGGCTGGTCGCCGGCGATGTACGCCGCGACACCGGGATACGGTGTGGGATCGCTTCCCCGCCCGTTCTCGACGGCCTGCCCCACCGCCGCGCGGATCTCGCGGAGCACCGGTGCATCCACCGAGAGGGGCTGATCGGTGCGCTCGAGGACCACCACCTTCTTCCTGCCCTTGAGCAAGCGGGTCACCAGGTCGCTCGGGAACGGCCGGAACATGGTCAGGTTGAGAACGCCTATCTTGAGCCGGCGCTCGTCACGCAGGTAGTCCACCACCGCCTCCGCGTTGGCCACGACCGAGCCCTGACCGACGATGACATACTCCGCATCGTCGAGACGATAGCCGATCGCCCGTGCGTACCGTCGACCGGTGAGTTGCGCATACTCTTCGAACGCCTGATCGGCGAGACTCGCCACGTGGTCGAAGTAAAACGGCCGCTGCGCCGCCACACCCTGCGCGTAGGAGTCCTGGTTCTGCACCACACCGAGCATGGTGGGATAGTCGTAGTCGAACATCTCGGGGATGCGACGACGCCGCTCCCCGAACACCATACGCTGAGCCGGCGTGGGGGACTCGATGATATCCGCCGGATCACCGAGATACTCCTTGACCAATTCGCGCTCCGGCATCTTGAGCGTCTCGATGACGTGGCTCGTGAGGAAGCCATCCTGCGCGCAAACGCCCGGATTGAGTGACAGCTCGGCAACGCGGTGGGCGATGAGGTTCAGATCCGTGACTTCTTGGACGTCCTTCGCAAAGAGCTCGAAGAATCCCGTGTCGTCGATGCAGTGATAATCGTCGTGACCGGCGTGGACGTTGAGGGCGTGCTTCGTCATGGCCCGGCAGGCGATGTTGAGCACATACGTGAGACGCTTCCCCACGGCTGCATACAGGGACTCGTGCATGTATGCAACACCCTGACCGCTGGAGAAGTTGGTCGATCGTAGCCCGACCATGCTCATACCCGCCGTCACCGCCGCTGCGGCGTGCTCGCCTTCCGGTTCGAAGAAGATGAGCTTGCGACCGTTGACGTTGTGCCGCCCGGCTGCCACCGCGGCCGCCCACCCCTCACCCATCTGCGTGGACGGAGTAATGGGGTATGCGCCTGCCGCCTCGCTGGCGGCGGTCTCCATGGCTACAGCCGCACCGCTTCCGTCATCCGCGGCGGGAATCCCCGGATACTTTGGTTGAGCAGACGAGCTTTTCTTTCGGCTCTTCATGACACTGCGCTCCTCACAAGGTCGGGCGTAGATTCGAATTGTGCTCCCTCGCACCAGACAATCGCGCCCGTTGGACACCGGGCAATCGCCTCGGGTCCGGCCAAATCGTTCTTACTGTAGTCGACAACGGCGAGTCCGCTCACCATCTCGACCACGCCAGGGGTTGCATCCAGGGCGCACCGCCCGCAGGCATTGCAGGCAACGCTGCACAGCGCCTCTGCCTCATCCCCTTCAAGCAGGCTCTTGCACTGAACCAGCAGCTTGTGGTCCATTGGCATGAGGGCGAACAGATCCTTCGGACATACTTCTACACAGTCATTGCAAGCGGTACAGCGCTCCGGAATCACCACCGGGATGTCGTACTCATTCATGTAGATGGCGTGCTGGTCGCACACGTCGCGACAATCCGACAGCCCGATGCACCCCCAGATGCATCCCTTTCCTCCGCCCGCCACCGCGGCGGCAGCCCCACATGTCTGCAACCCCCGGTAATCCGCCTGCTGCACCGCCACATCACAGCCACCGGCACAGAGCAACCGTGCCACCCGTTGCGTTGCCTCTCCGGCATCCACGCCCAAGTAGTCGGCCACGTCGGCGATGTCGTCCGGACCCATCACCGTGCAGGTCGCCGGTTGCACCTCGGCTCCGACCAACCCCTCGCCAAAGGCACGGCAGCCGGCGAAGCCACATGCGCCGCAATTGGTTCCAGGGAGAAGTTCGGTGACCGCGTCGATCCGCGGATCTTCCCAGACGAAGAGCTTACGGTTGGCGAGGGCGATGAGGATGCCGAACGTCAAACCGACGCCGCCGAGTATGAGGGCCGAGTTTAGCACCGCTGCGAGGCTCATCGGTTCGGCCGCTACCCAACGTCGCTCAGGTCCGCCTGCTGGAGGAGCCACGCGGCGAGCTTGTCGACCGGCTCCACGCGACCGGCGGGCGGACCCGCACCGGTTGCATCCCCCCCCGCGGAGACCGCCAACCCCGCACCGTCACACAACGCCTTCAGTTGCCGCAACTCCTCGCCCTGCTGGGCCGCGCTGATGCCCCCAAGCGGCCTGCTCGGGCCGGATTCGGGCAGGAACTCGACAGCCATACGGTCCGACCCCGCGGTGGGGTCGTGCACGAACTGGGCGGCGGATTCCGGCACCACCGCCGCGATACCCGCACCCTTCCATTCGGCGAACCGCTCGAGAGTGGAACCGTCGGTGGTTTGAACGACGAACGTGTTCGGCGTAATGAGGCGGGCCAGCGGCGCCGGCGGCGACGCTCCCCGCACAATCAAGACGATCTTTTGCGCTCCGTCCAGGAACTCTGCCAGGGCGACGGCATTGAGGTCCTTGCCGTCCACCACCACGATCAGCGGCGGCGCCAGGCGACGCTCTCTGGTGTTCCACTCAGCGAAGGGGAACGAGCTGACGAGCTTGGCGTGTTCCTCAAATTGATACCGATCGGTTCGCGATAACTCCACAACCCTCGCCGCCCCAAAGGCCGTCCCGAGATGCTCCAGTGCCTTCGCCACGCTGTCGCGAAGGTTGCCTGCCTCGTCGATATTGACCACAAAGAGGTTGTCACCCTGCGCGATCAGCGTGGACATCGTCTCGTATGCCCGGTCGATACGCTGGGCTTTGACGGAGTTCAGGGAATTCTCCGTAGTGAACAGCTTCGAGAAGCGATCGATGTCGATCCGATCACTGGCGAACGGGCCGAGCTCCGTGACGAATCGCTCCGATTGGCCGTTGTTGTTCGAGCCCCCTGCGGCCAGAATCCCACGAATCTGCTCGAGCGTGGTGGCCAACGCCGATTTGAACGCTGACATCGGTCCCGCAAGGGACTTTATGGCCGAGTCGACTCTCTCTTCAGACGGCATAACGGTCGAGTTCACTGTTCAACAGTTCTATCTTTTGCTCCGCCGTGTACGCGGGTTGCTCGCGGACCTCGTTGTAGCACGGCAGATCTTGGTTTTGGTAGAACAAGCCCAGGCGCATCCTGTCGCCCGGCTCAGTGAGCCGCCGGGCCCCGTGGAGATCCGACGGGTCGTGGCGGGTTTGATGCTTGTAGATGGGATCGAGATCGGGGACCATAATCCCGTCCTCATGCACTATGAGTTCGGTCAGGTCGGGGTTCTTGATGGCCGCGTCGAATAGGGTGCCTGTGTACTGCGGGCATCGCTGCAGAATGCGGACGAACGAAAACCCCTTGTGGTGGTACGCGGCCTCGAGGGTCGCAGAGACGTGTGCCGGAATCCAATCCGCCGTCTGCGCCACGAAAGACGCGTTGGTCACTCCCAGCGTTGCCGCGATGGGATCCAGCCCGGGAAGGTAGCTGCCCCTCGGTTGCGTGTTCGACGGAAATCCGAGACGAGTCGTGGGAGACGTCTGGTTCTTCGTCAGCCCGTAGACCTCGTTATCCAGCAGCAACGCGACCATGTCGGTGTTGTAGCGTGTGGCGTGAATCCAATGGCCTGCGCCGATGGAGCAGCAGTCCCCGTCGCCCATCACCGCAAAGACACTCAAGTCGGGCCGGCGCAGCTTGACCCCGGTCGCCAGTGGCAACGCGCGACCATGGAGACCGTGGAATCCGTACGTGGTCAGGTAGTGGGGGAAACGGCTGGAGCACCCGATGCCGGAAACAAACACCGTCATTTCAGGCCGCAGCTGCTCCTTCTCAAGCAGACGCTCCACCGCCGTGAGAATCGCGTGGTCGCCGCAACCGGGGCACCACCGGACGATCTGGTCCTCGTAATCGGCCATCTCGAAGACCCGGTCGTCATCCCAGCCGCATCCCAAGAGGGAGCAAGATTGCTGGATCATACTTTCGCTCCCTTCGAAAGCCGGCTGTGTAATACGTCGAGGATCTTGCCGGGCATTAGCGGTTGACCGGGGACCCGGGTCCAGCAGTCAACATCGGTGAGGGTGTGCGCTCGGAGGAGCCAGCACAGCTGTCCAAGTCTCCGGTTCTCCTCCGTGATATAGGGGTCACCGATGTCGTCGCTGTAGTTGATCTCTACCGTCATCACCTTCTTGAAACGCCGGAAAATCTGCTTCAGTCCGGGCTCCATGGGAGACAGGAAGGTCAGATGGAGCGATGAGACGGAGAGTCCCTCCTCCCGACCCCGATCCACCGCCTCCTCGATGGCACCTTTGGTGCTGCCCCAGCCGACGACGAGCAAATCCCCCGATTCCGGACCGTGCACCGTAGGCGGTTTGAGCGTCTGCTGGAAGACCGCCATCTTGCGGCTCCGCATGGCGGCCCCGCGCTCGTTCGCGGCGGGGTCGTACGCCACATGGCTCTCCTCGTCGTGGGCCAGTCCGGTCGCGGTGTGCTCTCCGCCGGGTTGTCCCGGGACGAACCGCCGCGATAGACCGAGATCCGGGTCCCACTCGTAGGGTCGCATACCTTCGGGCACCGGATCCATCGACGGGAGGGTGCCGTGCCACTCTGCGTCGAGCTCGGGTCTGGGGAACGGCTGCACGCCAGTGGCGAGGTTCGCGTCCGTCAACGCGATCACCACACAGCGGAACGCCTCGGCGATGCGACGGGCCGTGATCATGCAGTGGAAACACTCCTCGATGGTGGCCGGCGCCATCACTACGTGTGGCGCGTCACCCGGCTGGCCGAAGATCGATGCCAGGAGGTCCGCCTGCTCGACCTTCGTGGGAAGTCCCGTGCTGGGACCCCCTCGCTGCACGTCCACCACCACCAGCGGCACCTCGGTCATGATCGCCAGGCCGATGAACTCCGTCTTGAGCGCGAGACCAGGTCCGGATGTAATCGTGAACGCCGTCTTCCCGGCGTACGAAGCGCCGATCGCCACCCCGGCAGCGGCGATCTCGTCTTCGGCCTGGTGCACGATGCCGCCGAAGGTCTCGAAGACCTCGCCCAGGTGGTGTGAGGCCGAGGTTGCCGGGGTGATGGGGTACATGGCACACAGTTCCATGCCGGCCGCCACGCCGCCCAGTGCAATGGCTTGGTTGCCGTTCATCACGACCATCGGCTTCTTGCTGGGCGTGGAGGGAACGTCGAACCGGAAATCGAGGTTCTCCTCCGCCCACTTGGCACCCAGCTCGAGCAACTGGATGTTGCGCTCGGATACCTCTGAGGACTTCCTACGGAAAATGTGCCTGATCTCGTCGCGGACCTTGTCGATGTCGCGGTTGTACACACAGGCCAGGAGCCCCAGCGCAAACATGTTCTTGCCCCGTCGCGTGTCGTCCACGACGGTGAGGCACTGCTCCTCCATTGGAACGGGAACGATCCGGTAAGACCGGTGTGAGAGCTCCTCCATCGCCGCATCCCATTCGGCAACGATCTGCTCGTCGTCGTGGTGGGACCAGTAGTCTTCGATCAGGATGGTCGCGTCCTCGGCGAGGGCGCCCAACCGGTGCCGCGCGAGCAGCACCTGCTCGTTGAAGGCCACGACCACGTTCGATTCGTCACCCCAGTTGGTGATAGGATTGGTCCCAATGCGGATGCGATTGCCGCTGGCGCTAGTCGGGGTGCGGGGCGGGGGTTGGATCTCCGCGGGAATGATCTCGACGGTCCAAACACCGTTGCCCATCTTCGCCGATACCGATCCGAAGAGCTGGCCACACTTCTGCGCCCCCTCGCCGGAGTCGGACACGATCTCAACCGTGTGCTCGGAAAGGTTGATCACTTTTGGTATATCATCTGCCCCCGCGTCCTCCGAGGGGATGACAGCGGAAGCCTCCTGGTAGGCGCTCATTGTGGACGCGCGGTTGGAGACACGATCTGGCTCCCTGTTTGGGCTGCGCAAACACGGTTGGCGCGGACCAACCACAGGCAAGAATATCGCCAGTGGATGTTATGGGAAAATGGAAATCTGTTTATAGAAATCTTCATAAATCGCCAAATGCCACATTTCCCGGACGGTTTGGCGGTCCGGGGAGCCCAATCCCCGTCCCGGGGCTATAATTGGCCCCTTCATCACCCAAAGCACCGTCCTGGACCACAATGCCCAAAGAGCCAGATCAGAACATCGGATTGGAGTTGGTCCGAACCACCGAGGCCGCCGCCCTGGCGGCAGCCCAGTGGATCGGCCGGGGAAACAAGGAGGCCGGAGACCAGGCAGCGGTGGACGCCATGCGCACCCTGATGAGCGCCGTCGACATGGACGGGCGGATCGTCATTGGCGAGGGGGAGAAAGACCACGCACCCATGCTGTACGTGGGGGAGAGGGTTGGTTCCGGTACCGGGCCGGAGACCGACGTGGCGGTCGATCCCGTGGAGGGCACGAACCTGCTGGCCAAGGGCCTCCCCAACTCCATTGCCGTGGCGGGGCTCAGCCCCCGAGGAGCCATGGCCGATCTCGGCTCTTCCTTCTACATGGATAAGATCACCGTGGGACCGGAGGCCGCCGGACGGGTCGACCTCTGGGCACCCATCCCGGAGATCCTCAGGATCGTCGCCAACCACAAGGGCATACGGCTCGAGGAGTTGACGGTGGTCGTGCTCGACCGGCCGCGGAATGCCGACAAGATCGCCGCGGCGCGAGACGTGGGAGCTCGGGTCCGACTGATCTCCGACGGCGACGTGGCACCCTCGATCATGACGGCGCTGCCGGGAACCGGGGTCGACATTGTGATGGGAATCGGCGGAACGCCGGAGGGCGTCATCACCGCCTGCGCGATGCACGGCTTGGGCGGCGAGATCCAAGGGCGCCTGTCACCGCAGTCCGACGAGGAGCGGGTCAGGATCGAAGCGGACGGCCTCGACCTCGACCGCACATACACGCGGCGCGACCTCGTGGACGCCGATGATGTTTTTTTTGCCGCGACAGGAATCACGCAGGGCGACTTCCTCCGTGGCGTTAAGTACTCCAAAGAGGGCGCCTCGACCTGTTCCCTCGTCACCCGGTCACGCTCCGGAACATGGCGCGTGATCGAGTCACACCACCGTTGGAAGAAACTCGAACCGATCAGCGCGGTGCCGTACCGCGAGTCATGAAGACTACCGTTCACCATCAATCAAACATCACGAACAGGAGCGTTTAATGGAGCGCGGGAGCATCTTGCTGTTCGGAGTCCTGTTGGCGGTGTCACCGAGCGGATTGCACGCTCAGGCCCGAGTAGATGACCTGGCGAATCAGTTTCGCTGGCGCAACATCGGGCCGGCAACGATGATGGGACGCATCTCGTCCATCGACGCCCTAGACTCCGATTACCGCACGGTGTTGATCGGGTCTGCTTCGGGCGGCGTCTTCAAATCGACCAACGGCGGCATCACCTGGACGGCGATCTTCGAGCAATACGGCAGCCAGTCCATCGGCGATGTCGAGTTCTTCCAAGGCGACCCGAACATCATCTGGGTCGGTACCGGCGAATCCACAAATCGCAACAGCGTCGGTTGGGGCGACGGGATCTACAAGTCGACGGACGGCGGCAGGACGTTCACCAACATGGGGTTGGGTGACACGCACCAGATAGCCGAGATCCTGACCCATCCCACCGACCCCGACATCGTCTATGTCGCCGGCCTCGGACACCTGTGGGGCTACTCGGGAAGTCGCGGGTTGTACAAGACCACCGACGGCGGAGAGACGTGGGAGAAGCTCACCAACGGCCTCCCTGACGATGGGAGAACCGGCGCCACCCAAGTCACCATGCATCCCGACAACCCCAACGTCCTGTTCGCAGGCATGTACCAACGCCTCCGGACCCCACACAACATGCATAGCGGGGGCCCAAACGGCGGCCTATTCAAATCCACTGATGCAGGACGATCGTGGCGCAAGCTGACGGACGGCCTCCCCACGGGGGAGACCGGGCAGATCGACGTCGACATCTATCGCGCGAACCCCGACATCGTCTGGGCCTACGTGGAGGCATCCGACGAGCTCCCCGACGACCTGAATATTCCCGGGCCGGGGGTCTATAAATCCGAGGACGGCGGCGAGAGCTGGACCTACAAACACCGCCACAACTCGCGCCCCTACTATCACGGGCGCATTCGCGTGAATCCCTCCGACGACAACTTGATCTACGTCGTGGCACGGGATTTCTACTACTCCATTGACGGCGGGGAGACGTTTCGCCAGGGGAGGCCGTGGGGACAGGGGGGTGGCGACGACCACGACTTGTGGATCGATCCCCACAACAAGGAGATCTTCTACAACGCCACCGATCAGGGAGCGTACCTCTCGGTCGACGGTGGGCAGTCACTCCTCGCCTTCAACAACATGGCCATCGGACAGTACTACGCCATCGGCGTGGACATGCAGGATCCGTACTGGGTCTATGGGGGCCTGCAGGACAACGGTGGATGGACCATTCCCAGTAACAGCCGCGACCCGCAGGGAATTCTCAACGACCACGCCAGGGTGACCAACGGCGGCGACGGGTTCCACATGCAGATCGATCCCACCGATTGGCGCACGCTCTACACCACCGCCCACGTGGGGTACTTCGGACGGCAGAACATGGAGACCGGAGAGCACGTCTTCGTCACGCCCACACCCCAGACCACCTCCAACTTCTACGAGTACTACGACCCCAACTTCGACGAGTCTCAGACTAATTACTCCATCAACGGAGAGGAGCGCTGGCTCTGGCGGGACATTCCCCAGCGCACCACCAACGGCAGCATCCTCCCACCCCAGTTCCGCTGGAACTGGAACTCTCCCCTCGTCATGTCCCCGACGAATCCCACGACGATCTACGTGGGGTCGAGTCACCTGTTCAAGTCCGTGGACCGTGGAGAGACGTGGCGTATCGTCAGTCCCGATCTGACGAAGAACGACCCGGATACCAGGAACTCCACTTACAGCGGCGGACTGACGAAGGACGCCACTGGAGCCGAGAACCACAACACCATTTACACCGTGGACGAGTCGCCGGTGAACAGCGGCGTGATTTGGGTGGGGACCGACGATGGAAACGTCCAAGTCACGCGGAACGGCGGGGTCACGTGGACCAACGTGCGCGACAACGTCCCCGGCATTCCCGACGAGATCTGGGTGAGCCGTGTCGAGGCGTCACACTTCCATGAGGGCACAGCCTACGTGACCTTCGACGGCCACTGGGTGGACGACACAGCTCCGTACATCTACCGGACCACGGATTTCGGTGCGTCGTGGGAAGACATCTCCAGCGACCTGCCGAGAGCGAATCCCGGTTTGACCATCCACACCGTCGTCGAGGATTTCCGCAACCCAAACCTGCTGTTCATCGGAACCGAGTTCGGCGTGTACGCCACCGTGGACGGGGGAGACCACTGGTTCCGGTTCATGGACAACCTCCCACCGGTGGCCGTGCACGATCTCGTCATTCATCCACGGGACGCCGATCTCGTGGCCGGCACCCACGGCCGCAGCCTCTGGATCGCCGACGACATCACCCCATTACGACAGCTCACCGAGGACGTTGTAGCGCAGGACGTGTTCTTGTTTGACAACCGACCGGCCACCAAGTGGCGCAGCATCTCGAAAGGACGGATCCAGAGTTATTTCAAATTCCGGGGGCAGAACCCACGGCCCGGTGCGGCCATTCACTACTACCTCCGGTCGGATCGAGATTCGGTGCGCGTGATGATCGAGGACGTCTTCCGTGATCGCAGCCGCACGCTCATTGTGAACGGCCGCGCCGGGATCAATCGCGTGCGGTGGGACATGCAGTTCTTCCCGACCAACGAGAAACTGGGGGCCCACCGCGACCTGCTTCGCGACGCCCAGGGGCTCATCACCGAACGCGTCCGCACCACGCGACGCGAAGATCACCTGCAGCAGATGCAAAAGGACCTTTTGGCAACACAGCGATATCCCAATCTCTACAGCGGCGCCGAATACCCAAATCGCGTTGATCCGCGCCGCCTGTTGTTGGACCACCTGCGACACATCGAGACCCGGCTCCGCGAAGCCGAGTCCTTCCGCGATCTGTACAACGTCCGAGAGCAATTGCTCGCCTTCAGCCAGGTGGTGGGCGACGAGGCGTTCTTCGGTTTTTACGGTGACGAGCTGACCGCCATCACCGCGGCGGCGGGCGTGTACCGTGTCACGGTCACAGTGGACGGACGAGATTACGTTGGAGAGATCACCGTCCGCGAGGATCCCTTGGTGGGTAAGAACTGAACACCAGTGCCGCGCTGCAAGCTGTGCTTGAGGCGCAAGGCCGCGCTGTAACCCGGCGTTCCACGCCCGATGGCTCGCATGCCAATCGGTCCCTCGGCGCGCCGCGGTTCGCGAGGCACTTCCACTCGCTGTAACAGGATTCCGGCCGCTCACCTAGGCGCGCGAACGGGACCGACAGGCATGCTGCGCCAGCCGGCAGTCCACCTTAGCACGGTGTGGCGCACCTCGCCCCAGGGGTGTCGCTTTTAGTGATGAATGGCGGGAGTCTGGTGGATGTAGGTGTCGTCCGTCAGCTGTTCCAGCATGAATTCAGCGAGATCCGCCCGCGCGATCTTGCTCGCGATCCCGTGGGTGACATCGGGTCCCACACGATAGGTGCCGGTGTGGGGCTCGTTCGTGAGCAGCGATGGCCGGACGACGATCCAATCTAAACCGCTGGCGCGAATCAACTCTTCCTGCCGCTCTTTGTCTTCCAGATTCACGAAGAGTTTCATGATGAGTCGGGCAAGCCACCACGTTCTCTTCTTGCTGTCACCCGTGCCCAACCCCGTCACCGCCACGAGGCGACGGACGCCGTGTTGCCTCATGCCATTGACGATGTTCTCGGTGGCCTGGGAACCCACACGCGACGCCTTGAGTCGCTCGCCGATCGCGCACATGACCGCATCGGCGCCTTCGATCGTTTGGGCAACGCCAGCACGGGAGCGCACGTCCCCCTTCACGACCTTCAACTTTTCGTGACTGATTGGGAAGGCCTCCGGCGTCCTTACATACGCCGTAACCTCGTGGTCGTGCTGTAAAGCACGCTCTACGAGAAAGAGACCAGTCTGGCCGGACGCCCCGAATATCGTGACGTTCATTCCACCCGCGCAGAACTCATGAATGGGCCTAAACATAAAGAATGCGCTTTTTTCGGGCGGGTCGCAAATAGCGAGTCCTCACACCGGCCCTGGCCCCTCAGGTCAGGAACATGGACGCGACCCCGGCCGAGACGAGCTTCAGCAGGATCCAGAGGCCTCCAACGATGGCCAACGCACCCGTGACGCTGGGAGCCTTGGTCTTTATTTGGTTGCCGACGGCCAGTAGAAAGACGCCCCAGGCACCAAAGAAGGTGAGCTGGCTGGCAAACGAATGCAGGAAAGTCCCCGGTTCCCCGAATAGGGACCCCAGAGAAAAGTCCGGCCGCTCGAGACCTGCGAACGTTACCAAAGCGACCCCCAGCACGATTCCGATCATCTGGGGCACATAAGCGTGGGCCGCTATGGCGAACTCGTCCCGAAAGGTGATCGTGGCGCCGCTAGTGGCACTGAAAATGAGTTTCAGCACCAACGCCGCCACCGTAATACTGATGAGACCGCCAACGATGGCGGCGGCAAAGGTGATCGCCCGCGACCGCGTGCTCGCGGCTCCATCGATGATCCGCAACCGATCCTCCTCCGTGAATCGGTCGCCCAAGACGTCCTCCATGGCGTCGGCTTGATTCCGCGCCTCCCGCCGGAGCGTCTCCGCCGGCGTCCCGAGCGCCAGGACGGCCGCCGCCAGCGCAAGGAGAATGATGGGGGCGAGGGCGCGGGGGTGCTCCGCCAACTGACGGAACACCGCGACCGGCTCGTCGAGAACGCGGAGCGCCAGCCAGAGCGGACCTCTGGGGCCTGCAGCTTCGGGGGACTCCATAGTCGCCTCGTGGAAGATAAGCACCACGAAGTTGCAGCGAAGGTCAACCGGAATACAAGTGAATCTCGGTTCGGATTCGCGCCGTCTATTCCTCCCGGAGCACCACCATCGGATCGACGCGACTCGCCCGGAACGCCGGAATGTAGGACGCAGCACCGACGACGACCGCGAGGACGCCCACCACCCCGAAATACGTCAGCGGATCCCCGGGCTGCACGCCGAACAACAGCGTGGAAATGAGTCGTGTGACGAACACCGAAGCCACCACGCCGATCGCACCGCCGAAGACCACCAAGATCGCGCCCTGCCCCACCACCTGCCGCAACACGGCGCTCTGGGTCGCGCCCAAGGCCATCCGTACTCCGATCTCACCCGACCTTTCTGCGACGGAGTACGACATCACACCGTACAGACCCACCGCGGCGAGGACGATGGCCGCGGCGGCGAGCACCGTGGTGAGCAGGAAGTTGAACCGGGGCTGAGCGATCGTTCCTGACACCAATTCGGCGAGGGGAGTCGCTGCGTATACGGCGAGGGCGGGGTCGATTTCGCGCACCTGGCGGCGGGCGGCGGCGATCAGGGCGGAGAGATCGGATTCCGCTTTGACGACTGCGGTCATGCTGGCGCGGCCATTCTGGGCAAAGGGCCGGTACACCTGCGCGTACGGCTCGCTGTCGAGCCCCTGATCCTTGATGTCCCCCACCACCCCAACGACCGTCATCCACGGTCCGGTTTGCGGGCTCCCGAACGTGATGCGCTGGCCAATGGGATCCTCATCGGGCCAGTACTGGCGCACCATCGTTTCATTGATCACGGCGACCGCCTCCGCCCCGCTCCGATCCTGGTCCGTGAACCCGCGGCCGCGCATCATCGGAATACCCACCGTGCGGAAGTACGAGAACGACGCAGTGGACACGTGGGCGTCCTGCACCATGGATACCGCATTGGAGGGGGGCGGGCGCCCCTCGACAGCGAAGCTCAGGTAGTTGCCTCCACCCATGGCCGGCAGATCGGACACGAGGCCGACACGGGCCACGCCGGGCAGCCCCGAAGTGCGCTCCGAGAGTTGTCGGTAGAACGCCACCTGGGCCTCAGCGTCGGGGTACTGCGCACCCGGGAGAGAGAGGCGCATGGTGGCCACGCCTCCCGGATCGAACCCGGGGTCCACACGCTGCAGCTCCATGAAGCTGCGCATCATGAGGCCTGCTCCCACGAGCAGCACGATTGCCAGCGCCACCTGGGAGACCACCAGGGCGCTACGGAACCGGAAGCTTCGGCTACCATCCGCCGCCCGCGAACCGCCTTGCCGCAGTGACGCGGCGATGTTCGTCCGCGAGGCCTGCAATGCCGGCGCGACGCCGAACAGCAGTCCCGTCCCCACCGTGACGGCCAACGCGAAGAGGAACACGGGGCCCTCCACGCCGGCTCCCTCGAGCCGTGGGATGTTCCCGGGACTCAACGAGACCAGCGCGTCAACACCGAGCTTCGCCAAGAGGAGTCCGACACCGCCGCCGATCACTGCCAGCAATCCCGTCTCGGTGAGCAACTGACCCATCAATCGACTGCGACCGGCTCCCAACGCCGAGCGAACCGCCATCTCACTGGAGCGCGCCGCCGCCCGGGCGAGCAGCAGGTTTGCCACGTTGGCGCACACGATGAGCAGTACAAACCCGACGGCCCCGAGGAATGCGAGCAACGGGAGCCGGATGTTGCCGACGATCTGTTCGTGCAACGAGACGAGTTGCACGGTCCAGTCCGCATTACTCTGGGGATACTCCTCCTCGAGCCGTGCGGCGATGGTGGTCATTTCGGTTTGAGCCTCGTCCAGCGACACACCGTCGCCAAGGCGCCCCACCACCGTGAGGAAGTCACCGCGCCGACCGAAGCGGGTCGGATCGAGCGCGAGGGGCATCCAGAGGTCCACCTCCCGGGGAAAGTCAAACCCGGGCGGGGCAATCCCGATCACGACGTGCATGTTGCCGTGGACGTCGACGGCCCGTCCCACCACCGCCGTGTCGCCACCGAAGCGTCGCTGCCAGAGTCCGTATCCCAATACCACAACGCGCTCCGCTCCGGGGATATCCTCCTCCGTCGTCGGCGCGCGCCCCACAAACGGTGCCACACCCATCACCTGAAAGAAGCCATCCGAAACTCGGGCCCCGCGGACCCGCTCCGTGCCTGGATCTGCATCGGTCAGATTGACGCTCTGCACCACCACCGCACTCATGCCGGCGAACGTCGTGTTCTGGTCGCGCCAGTCCAGGAAGTCCGGCAGCGATGCCACCTCCCGCCCAATCCCGGGATTGAAACCCCACACCATTGCGAGGCGCTCCGGCGACCCATAGGGAAGGGGGGTGAGCAACACCGCGTGCACCACGCTGAAGATCGCAACGTTGGCTCCGATGCCGAGGGCGAGCGTGAACACCACCACCGCTGCAAACCCGAGGTTCTTTCGGAGCGAGCGGAGTCCGTAACCGAGGTCCTGGAACAGGTTTTCCATGAGATTCGCCTTGCGCTGCGAGTGTGGGCCACGGCCGCCACCGGTGATCGCGACCTGGAACTGCTGAGCCCGCGCTCCCGTGGCATTGGTGACGATGTCACGAAGTGTCCGCAACCAGAAAACCGGCAGGCCGCGAGGACCCCGCTCCCTGAGGACGGCGTCAAGCCGATCGCTGAACGTCTCGACCAGGTCCTGCCGGTATGCGGCCCGGAAGGACTGGGGGTACGCCCACAGCAGTGCGCGGTACACCCCGATGGAGACGGCTGCGAACACCGAAGACCGTGCCCGCGTCATCTCGTTCCGAGCCCCTTCAGGAGATCGGCCGCCCGGGCCTCCTCTACCAGCCTGGCCATCCGGCGGGCCTCCGCCGCAGCCACTTCCCGGCCCTCGTCAGTGAGGCTGAAGTAACGGCGACGCTGGTCGTCCAGTTCGGGGGCGGGCCGCCGCTCGGCCTCTCGAATCAGACCGTCTCGGGTGAGTCGCTGGAGCGCCCGGTACAGGGTCCCCGGCTCGAGCCTCATCTCGCCGTCCGTCCGGGTCTCGGTCTCCCGGATGATCGAATAGCCGTGGGCCTCACCGTCAGCCAAGACCAGCAGGATCTGAAACTCCACCGGCCGCAGGGGACCTCCCGTATGCGTTGTTGCCACGAATGCTCTCCTCGTGTGATGTTGTCGCGCGACACATATATGCGTGACACTAACAGTTTACGCAAGAATGTCCTAAAAGTTCCACCCGTGTCGCTCCTGGTTTTCGACAATCAGGCCTGGGTGATCTACCGGATCTGGTACGACGGGATGTAGAGAGCAGCCCTCACAGCCGTTCCAGGTAGCGCTCCGGGGCGTTCAAGAAATCCCTCACCAACTGCACGCTCTCCAAATCCTCATATCGCACGGCCTCGATGGGGCACGAGTCGCAGCTCAGGATTCGCGCGTCCGGAAACGCCATCAGGATGGGCGAGTGGGTGGCGATGATGAACTGGCAGCGCGCCGCGACCATCTCTTTCAGCAAGGTGAGAAGCGCCAACTGCCTCAGGGGCGACAACGGGACCTCGGGCTCGTCCAGTAAGTACAATCCGTCGGGAACGACCCGGGACTGAAACAGCTTGAGGAAGCTCTCGCCGTGGGACTGGGCATCGAGTCCGTCGCCATATCGCTGCTGGATGTCACCGACGGTTCCGGCATGGGGGCTCTTGGCCAGACGTTTCGCGAGCTCAGACCTTCCGACGTATTCCTTATCAATGAGCTCTATCTGGGCGGCGGCGGCGGCGCGCTGGCGTGAGACCTGTTTGGTGTACCCGAAGAAATCCTCGGCCCGCAGAAAGAAACCTCGATGGGTGCGTTTGCTCCACGTATGCTTGAGCGCGTGGCCCAGGCGGCGAACGGACTGCAGCGTGTCGTCGCTTTCGACGCCCTCACTTCCCACCGTGACAGCGCCGATCGCACACGCGATTGCCTCGAGGATCGTGGATTTGCCGGATCCGTTCTCGCCTACCAAAAACGTGACCGGAGCAGTGAAGTCGATCCGGTCGAGCGTGCGGATCACCGGCACGGTGAAGGGGAAGCCCTCCTGCCCGTCATGCGACGCTTTCAACGAGATCGACCGGAGGTGGATCATGGCAGCACCCTAGAGGCCCGTGTGGCCGAATCCTCCTTCGCCCCGGGCCGTCTCCGGCAGCTCGGTCACTTCCACCAACTCAACCTTCGGCACCGGCGTCACGATCATCTGGGCAATGCGCATCCCGCGTTTAACCGTGAACGGCTCCGCGCCGTGATTGATGACGGGCACCTTGACCTCTCCCCGGTAATCGGAGTCGATGGTGCCCGGTGTGTTGACCAGCGAGAGACCGTGTCTGACGGCGAGGCCGGATCGCGGACGCACCTGTGCCTCGTATCCGGGGGGGAGCGCGAGGAAAAAGCCACAGGGAATCAGGTTCCGCTCCCCCGAGCCGATGACGACGTCGCCGTCGACCGCCGCCGCCAGATCCATCCCCACGGACCCAGAGGTCTCATAGCTCGGAAGCGGGATGTCGGCGCAGTCGTTCCGGCGCTTGATGGAGACGGTGACCTTGTCCATGGCGGGAGATAATAGGTGTCAAACTGGGTCGGAGGAAGTGGGGACGGTTGGCGTCCGTACCATTGGAACATCAGCCGTTGCGCCGCCTACTACCCACTGGTCGCACGGCCCTCTAGCTTTCCCCCGACTGGCCCCACAGGAGAATGCCATGTCCCTCCGCTCTCTCGCCCGCGCCGTCTTCTTCACGAGCTTCCTCAGCATCACCGTGGTCGGTATGGCACACGCGCAAGCACTCCGCACCGCCAACGGCGGCTCATCCGGCAACGACGATCCCAAGAGACCCGTCACGCCGGCCGATTACGGCAAGTTCGAGAGCCTCGGAAGAAGCGTCCTGTCACCCCATGGGCTGTGGCTCGCGGTGGAGATCAGACGCGTCAACGAAGAGAACGAGCTCCGCATCCGACGCACGGATCGTGACTCCGTCGTGGTAGTCCCCTACGGCATCGGCGCGCGTTTCACCAACAACGCCCGCTGGCTTGCGTACCAGATCACCGTGTCACAGAAGGAGCAGGAGGCCCTGGAGAAGCAGAGCAAGCCGGTTCAGATGCGTCTCGGTATCATGAATATCGCGACAGGTGATACGACATCTGTCGAAGCAGTGAGCAGCTTTCAGTTCAGCCATGACGGCGAATACATCGCCATGGGCAGGTATCCCCCCCAAGGGGACCGCGATAGCCAGGGCAACGACTTGGTCGTGCGGACGCTGGACAGCGGCGAAGACATGAACTTCGGCAACGTGTCCCAGTACGCTTGGCAGGATGAGGGCAACCTGCTGGCGCTCGTGATCGATGCCGAGGGAGAGGCGGGCAACGGCCTGCAGGTGTTCGAGCCCGCCGAAGGCACACTGCGGTCACTCGAGTCGAAACGAGCCCGGTTCACCACTCTCACGTGGCGCGACGAGTCGGACGACCTCGCCGTCTTGAGAATCGTGGCCGACTCCGGCTACGAGGACTCGACCCACGCCGTCATTGCGTGGCGTGACCTCGAGAATCGCAATCCTCGGCGGTTCGAATTCGACCCGGCTGAGTTCGACGGTTTTCCCGAAGACACGCGCATCGTGGACTACCGCGGCCTCCGGTGGTCCGAGGACGGCCGCACCGTGTTCTTCGGCATCAAGGACCATCGCAAGAAGGTGGTGGAGGAACAGGCCGATTCGACGGAGACCGAAGGCGAGGCCGAAGAAGGCGAGGAGGAAGAGCCGGACGAGGAGGAGAAGAAATCCGAGGAAGACGAAGAGCCCGCAACCGTCGAGGTGTGGAACGCCAAGGACGTGGACATCATCCCCGAGCAGAAGGTGTTCGCCGGGCGGGACCGCACCGAGAATTACCTCTCCGCGTGGCACCTCGATGACAGTCGATTCGTGCAGCTCGGGAATGAGTTGACCGAGACCTCCACGCTCGTGGATGGCGAGAAGTTCGCCATCGGCATGAACCAGACGCCGTATGAGCGCGAGCGCATGTTCGGCCCGCACTACAACGACGTGTATCGCATCGACGTGGCCAGCGGCGACCGGGAAATGCTCCACGAGCGCGTCGAGATCAACTACGGCCCCAGCAAGAGCGGTCGTTACTACCTCTATTTCGAGGACGACAACTTCTGGACCATCGACCTGGAGAGCGGCGAGCCCACCAACATCACCGAGAGCGTCCCCACGTCGTTCGTCAACGCGGACCGCGGCCTCACCGTCGAGCAGAAGCCCCCATGGGGCATGGGTGGGTGGACGGAAAACGACCGTTCGGTGTTCCTCTACGACCGGTATGACATCTGGGAGGTCCGCGCCGACGGATCGGAGGCGTCCCGTTTGACCCGAGGCGCGGAGGACAGCGTACGGTATCGCTATGCCCGCCTCGACTTCGACGAGGAGTTCATCGACACCGACGAGCCCCTCTACTTGACGACGTACGGCGACTGGACCAAGAAATCCGGCTACGCCCGGGTGCGCCGCGGCCAGCCCCCCGAACAGCTCGTGTGGATGGATGCAGCCGTGTCGACCGTTCGGAAAGCCGACAGCGCAGACACGTACACGTTCATGGCCCAGCGATTCGACGACTCCCCGGACTACTTCGTGGCTGGCCCCACGCTGGCCAGCCCGAGACAAGTCACCGAGACCAACCCGTTCCTCGCCGACTACGCCTGGGCGGAGTCGGAGCTCATCGAATACGAGAATGCCTGGGGCGTACCGCTCCAGGCCATCCTCCGGTATCCGGCTGACTACGAGCCCGGCAAGCAGTACCCCATGATCGTGTATATCTACGAGCGTCTGTCGCGGGGCTTGCACTCCTTCTACGTGCCGTCCGAGCGAAGTCCGTACAACGATGCGGTCTTCACGGCCGAAGGGTATTTCGTCCTGCGACCCGACATCGTGTACCGCGACCGGGATCCCGGCGTCTCGGCCGTGGCGGCTATCGAACCCGCCGTGCAGGCGGCGATCGCGACGGGCCTAGT
The DNA here is from genome assembly GCA_039588255.1 of Gemmatimonadota bacterium. Taxonomy (GTDB): domain Bacteria; phylum Gemmatimonadota; class Gemmatimonadetes; order Gemmatimonadales; family GWC2-71-9; genus B3T1B10. Next base: position 63,459 of record JBDHAF010000001.1, read on the forward strand.
CGATCCCGACCGGGTCGGCCTCACGGGACACTCGTGGGGCGGTTACCAGACGGCGTTCACCGTCACGCAGACCGACATCTTCTCCGCCGCCGTGGCGGGTGCGCCTCTCACGAACCTCTTCAGCATGTACCTGTCGGTGTACTGGAACAGCGGTGGCACGGACGCTCGGATCTTCGAGATCAGCCAGGGACGCATGGAGGTGCCGTTCTGGGAGGACATCGAAGCCTATCGGCGGAATTCTCCGGTCTTCCACGTCGACAAGCTGAACACGCCGCTGCTCGTCGCCCACGGCACGGAAGACGGGGCCGTGGACTTCAACCAGGGCGTGGAGTACTACAACGCGGCACGCCGGGCCAACAAGGACTTTGTCCTGTTGGTATACAACGGAGAGAACCACGGCAACCGACAGAAGCCGAACCAGCTGGATTATCACCGCCGCATCATTCAGTGGTTCGGTCACTATCTAAAAGGCGATCCCGCCCCGCAATGGATCAGCGAGGGCGTTTCGTACCTCGAGCAGGAAAGGGCGAAGGAGGAGAAAAAGACCAACGGACGGTAAACCCGGCACGGGGCGGGAGTACGCTCCCGTCCCCACCCTTCGCTCCCTGACGTCGCATGGCTGACGCCGGCTACATCTACGCGCTCATCAACCCTTCCCTGGAGGGCCTGGTCAAGGTCGGCAAGACCCGGCGCGACCCGACCGACCGGGTGAAGGAACTCTCCGCCAGCACCGCAGCACCCACCCCGTTCGTCTTGGCGTTCGACGTGTACGTGGACAATTGTTCGACCGCGGAGTCGTATCTCCACACCCTCCTCGGACGACGGGGATACCGGGTGTCCGAGAACCGGGAGTTCTTCAACGCACCCTTGAAAGAAGTGATCAAGGCGATGCTGGCGGTGGAGGGATCGCCTCCACCGACGAAGACAGCGCCTGACCGCGTGGTGCCGTCACCGACGACACCGGGCCCCGAGGCGGACGCCTTTCTCGAGGAAGCGCAGGCGTACTATCACGGCCAGGGCGACACCATCGAAGACAAGAAGGAGGCACTCAAGTTGTTCAAGCAGGCGTCCCGTCTCGGAGCACCCGACGCTTTCTACGCGCTGGGCATCATGTACCGGGACGGCGAGGGGTGCGAGCAGAACACGGAAGAGGCGCTGGAATACTTCAAAGCCGGTGTCGCCAAGGGGAGCGACGAATGCCACGCCGAGATGGCGCTGTTGTTCCAGCAAGAGGGCCACCACGCGAATTCCCGGAAGTGTTGGTCCAAGTACTTCCGCAGCGAGGGGTTCGCCGAGGGGCTGAGCGGGCATGAAGCGGCGTACGGGCATGCGTACCTCGCCGACGCTTTAGAGACGGAGACACCGGTCGAGCATCAGGAGGCATTACGGCGCTATGCCAAGCAGATTATGGCGATCGTCGACGACGCGGTGAGCGAAGCGAACTCGGAGGCCAAGCCGACGCTGAAGCGGCAACGACGGCGGATCAAGAAGCATCTGAGAGGTGCGTAGGGGCGGCGGCAGTAGCCCCCCCACCCACATGGCGCGATGCCTGCTACAACCCCAGCGCTGCCTTTCCGGCGATCCGGCGTCCCAGTCCCATCTGCCCCACGTGGTACGCCTCGTGAAAAACGAGTCCCGCCAGCAGCGATCCGATCGTTTCGTCCGGGTTGTTGGTCGGGCTGAACGGTGCCTTCTGGGCGAGGGTCTCCTCGGAAACCTCCGCCAGGCCCTCGAGCAATCCATCCTGAATTCGGTTGAAATCGGCCAACAACTCCTCGAATGGTAGGGCCTGCGCTGGATCCGCGAGGGGCGGTCCGTGGCGCTGGTACGCCTTGCCGCGGTCTTCATCCCAGATGGGCTCCTTCCCGACCAGCGCCAGCGCGTTACTTCTGGCAGACACCACGTGTCCCAAGATCCAGTTCAGGCAATTCCCGCCCGGTTGGGGTTGGGCCACGCTCTCCGCATGAGTCACCCCCTCCAGGTTGGCGTTGGCGACCAGGTGGGTCAGGGCGACCTGCATCGCGAGCGTCTCGCCCATGGCGGTCCTGGCCTTCGTTGTCGTGCTCATACTGCCCTCCGGGTTGCTGGCGCCGCGCGCCGATTCAGGATCTCCGTGTTCGGATAATACGAAATCGGACTATATGACCTTGTACCAGATCTGTCAACATCCGGCCTGGTGTCCTACACAGGATTGCTATATGTTACGAAATCGTATTATACGACGCCTAAAGGAGAAGAGAACACAGTGCTGAAATTCCTCTCCCCCCTCCACAAGGCTAGCCGCCAAATCAGCCTCTACTTCGAGGAGCAGATGGCGGGGATGGAGCTGAGCCCGGTTGAGGGGCACATCCTGAGCTATCTCCGGTCGTACGCCCCCTGCCCGATCGCCGAGTTGGTGCGGGTGTTTGGCCTCAAACAGTCGACCCTCACCAGCATGCTGGACCGCCTCGAGAAACAGGAGTTCATCGCCCGGGAGCTGAACCCTGATGACCGGCGCTCTTTCCTGGTGAAGATCACGCGCCGAGGCCAGGCCATGGCGAATCGGCTCCAGGGGACAGTGGACGACCTGGAACGCCAGTTGGGGCGTCAGGTCTCTGCCGAAGACATCGCGGGTTTCGAGCGAGTGATGGCCGCCATCGACGGACTCACTGAGGTCGAAGTGCGGCGGAAGCGGTGAAACACGGAGCAGGCCACCGCACGTAGGGAGTAGGACCTAGAGTCACCACCTCACCGGAGGCACCATGACTGAGCAGGACGTGGAAGAAGAAGTCCAAGCCGAAGAGGACGTGCAGAGCGAGGAACACAAGGTCAAAGGCGAGGGCCTGATCTCGAAGATCAAGGAACTGATCCACGAGGGGAACATCACCCGCATCATCATCAAGAACGACGAGGGACGTACCCTGATCGAGATCCCCTTGACCCTCGGGATGGTAGGCATCGCACTCGCCCCGGTTCTGGCGGCGGTGGGAGCCATCGGAGCCCTGGCGGCGGATCTTACAATCGTCGTAGAGAAAGTCGGCGAGGAGAAAGCCGGCGACTAGCGCCGGCGTCCACGGCTACAATCAACTCAGCGACGCCGCGCCCAACTACGCCGCTGCCTCACGCACCATCGCCTCGAGACACGTCCGGGGGCAGATGTTCCGCTCGATGTAGCCGAGGAGATTCGTCGCCACGCTTCTGATGCTCGCCTCGATCTGCTCGTCGGCGACGCGGCCGTCGGCATCGAAGTGGCTCTGCACGCCCGCCACCGATACCGCACCCGGAAGCACGATGGCGCCCACATGGGACGCCACGCCGCGAAGTTGCTCCAGCGCCTTGATCGCCCCGATACGTCCGGCCGCCACTCCCAGTAGCGCAACGGGCTTGCCTGCCAACGCCGAGGGAAAGCCCATGTTCTCGATGGCCAACTTCATGACACTGGAAAACGTGCCGTGATACTCGGGTGTGGCGAGAACAACACCGGTGGCGCCCGCGATTGCAGCCTGAAGCTTGTCGGCTCGTGCGTGCTCCCCCGGCATGCCCGGAAGCGCCAGGTTCAACTCGGCTGGATCGAGAACCTGTACGTCTGGGACATGTTGACGCTCGAGCTCGTCGACTACCAACGCGACGGCTTTGGCGGTGAAGTTTCCCGGACGCACACTACCCTTTACGATGGCAATTCGAATTCCGGATTCCGCGTCGTTCATGGAGACCTCGAGAGTTGATGGCGTGCTGACGCCTCATGCTCGGCGCGCACGGCGTCGAGCAAAGTGATGAGCTTGCGGAGATCCTCGTCGGTGAGAGCGTCCAACGCCGCCCGGTCGGCCTGCTGCACCGGATCATCGAGGCGGGTCAGCATACGGCGTCCCTCCTCTGTGATGGCACAGTAGACCACGCGCCGATCCTCGGCGCAGCGCTCCCGGATCACCAGTTGCTTCGCGATCAGTCGATCGATCATCCTCGTGATCCCGGGCGCTTGCTCGATCATCCGATCGGCGATCTCCAGAGTGGGCAACCCTCGCTCTCCGGCTCCCCGGAGAATCCGGAGGACGTTGTACTGCTGCGCCGTGATGCCCTCGGTTTCGATGACCCCAGCCAAATGACGGCGGACCACGTCAGCGGTCCGCATCAACCCGACGACCGTCTCCTCACCGACGGACGTGAAGGGCTTGGACTGCTCGATCTCTCGGGCGCCTGCGCTCTCATTGATAGACATGACAATTATTATAATGAAAATTATTGATATGTCAAGTATATTGAGGAGGTCTCTAAAACCAATGGCAGCAATGATTTAAAGTTTCGCGGGGATCTGACTCACATCTTCCGTGGCAATGTGACCTCGGTCGCTGCACGTTGAGCCTCGGGGTGGTACTGTTTCCGCAGAATCCGGCCCTATTTTTTGAGCAGAGACGCGTGACGAGAGGACGGACGTGAGCAAGCCGAGATCGACCACGCCCACTGACGTGACGGACATGGATCGGGCACCCAACCGACCGGATACGGGTCCTGCCAACGCATACACGGAAGAGGATTGGGAAGAGGAGTCCTACGCGTTGCTCGCGGAGCGAGCCGATCCCGGCCACTGCCCGAGCTGCGGTCTCACCGGCTTTTACGGTCCCCGGGCTCGGGATGACGCGCCCAAATTCCGGGAGTGCCGGTTCTGCGGGTTCTATCAGGAGATCGGACAGCAGCCAATGCGGCGCCGAGCCGTGACCCACAACTGCGATCAGTGGCCGGAGGTCGCCGGCGCAAAGTACATCTGGTGGATCGCGCCGGACGAGCGGTTCTTTGTCTGCGGGTTCTGCGGCCGGCGGTCCGCCGCCGAGACCAGCAACGTCTTCATGAAGGGAGCGGATATCGCGGCGCCTTCGGACGATCCCAATCATCCCTGGTGGCATGTGCCGCAGGACCAGTCATACTCCTTCTACTACGAGTATTGGGAGCAATGGCCCTCCACAAAAGGCCGGGTGGTGTTCTAGATTGCATGCGCCATGAGCGCATCCGGTTTTCCCGTCTTCGACGGCCACAACGACACTCTACTAAACCTCCATGTCCCGGAACGGGGGCAGGGTCGCTCCTTCCTCGTCGAAAGCGATGTCGGACACATCGATCTGCCCCGGGCGCGGCGCGGCGGATTTGCCGGGGGGTTCTTCGCCATCTTCGTCCCGCCGGTCGAGACCTACGAGTCTGGACCTCACGGCGCCGACACGCCCCCCGGCTCGCCCCCGCTCCGGGTGCCGGGCCTCGACCCCGCATACGCCCACCAGTTCACCAAGGATGTCATCGCGAGGCTGAACCGCATCGAGCAAGAGGCCGGTGGAGCGGTGCGCGTGGTCCGCACCGTCGCCGAGATCGAGGAGTGCTTGGCCGACGATGTCCTGGCGGTGGTCCTCCACTTCGAGGGAGCCGAGGCCATCCATCCAGACCTCGGTGCACTGCAGCGGTTCTACGAAGCCGGCCTCCGCTCGCTGGGGATCGTTTGGAGCAGACCCAATATCTACGCCCACGGCGTGCCGTTCGAGTTTCCCGGCTCCCCGGATTCCGGACCGGGCTTGACCGCCGCCGGCGTCGGGTTGATACGGGAGTGCAACCAGCTCGGCGTGCTCGTGGATCTCGCCCACATCAATGAGCGGGGATTCTGGGATACCGCCGAACATACCACCGCTCCCCTGATCGTCACTCACGGCGCCGCCCACGCGTTGTCACCATCTTCCCGCAACCTGACGGACGCCCAACTGGACGCCATCGGTGAGACCGACGGTGTCGTGGGGATCAACTTCCACGTGGGTTTTCTCCGCGAGGACGGAACCCGCAACCCGGACATGCCTCTCAGCGTGCTGGTGCGCCACGTCGGATACGCCGTGGACCGAATCGGCATCGATCACGTGGCGTTGGGGTCTGATTTCGACGGCGCGGTGATGTCCCAGTATCTAGGGGACGTGGCGGGCCTGCCGAAGCTCATCGCGGAGCTCCAGGGCGCCGGCTACGACGACGACGCGCTACGCAAGATCACTCACGAGAACTGGATCAGGGTGTTGGGAGAGACCTGGCATTCGGACTAGCTCGCCACTCTCCTCGGAATGAACCGGGGCACCCGCCTGCTGTAGTCCACGTACTCCTGGCCGAACCGATCCCGCAGCTCGCGCTCCTCCAAGAGTGTCATGATGTAAGTGACCGGCGTGAGCACACCCAGGACCACGTACGCCGCCAGATAATTGGTGAACAGGGCCACCGCGATCAGACCGAAGAACACGCTCACATACCGGGGGTGACGGACGATGCCGTACACCCCACCCGTCAACAGCTTTCCCGCCTTCCGGTCGGGGGCGATCTCCGGCAGGCCCGTGAGCACGCTGAACTTCAAGTGCTTCCGGCACTGTACCGAGATGGCCGCGGCGACCCCATACAAGAGCAATCCCACAGCCACCAAGATCGAGTTGGTACCGTACTCGACAGCCAATACCCTCTCCCGCGTCACAAACATGGCGACGCCGACTGCCACCATCATGCCCACGAGAATGGTGTAGCTGGCGGCCGGGCCCAGCTTCCGCCAAAACCCCACGAACGGGTGGACCGAGAACCAGAAGAGGATCGCGCCTGGAAACGTCACCATCACCAGGAGTGCGACGATATAGCGTGCAGTGTCCATTTGCGGTTGAGGCCTATGGTGGGTTCAGGATGCGGTGAGCTCGCCGGCCACCTTGTTGAGAAGTCTCCGCAGCTCTTTTGCCCCACCCTTCCCAAGTGCATCCTTGAACTCCGAGTGAACCTCACCGACGGCCCGCGCGACGTCCAACGCTAAACGCTGTCCCGCCTCGGTATAGGTCACCAGCTTCGCCCTTCGGTCGGTGGGATCTTGCCACAGCTCCACGTAGCGACGCTGCTCCAACTCACGGACCAGCTGTCCCATGGCTTGCTTCGTCATCCCCGCGCGGCGGGCCAACTCAGAGATGCGCGTGCCGTCGGCATCCATATGCCGCGCGACGGCCAAGTGGGACGCGCGAACTCCCTGATGCCCCGCCCCCTCGATCTTGGCCGCCGTGCGATCGCTGAACACGCGAGCCGAGAATACCAGCAGCTCGCCGATGCTCGGCGATCGGGAGTCTCCCTGTGGCGGCTTCCTTTGCTTCTTCTTCTTCTTAGCCAACGAGACCTCTTGCCACACGTCCCATATCGAGACGCTCAACGTGAGATGGAAAACCTACCTTACGGTACCGAGGCAGGCCAGGCTCGCCATCGTCGCCAGCCGGGTGTTCGAACGGTTACGAAGGCGATTCACCGCCGTGCTGAAACTCTTCTCGCTATTGACCGTATGCTGAGAGACACGTAGCTTCTAGACTCGCGACGATTTAACACGGAGTACTGTCTTAAACATGCGAACGATGTTCCGACTTTACCAAGCCACGCCGACCCCTCGTCTGTGGGGCGTTGAGGCGTTCTCTGGGATCAGTGTGCCCAAGAACATCAGTATCGGCGTGACTACCGCCGATTCGCAGGCAGGGAGGACAGCACCCTAGAAGTATCTGGATTCTCGATTGATCCGGCCTTCCGGGTGCTGATGACCGCACTCGGAGGGCCGTTTTCTTTTTAGGCGACTGAAATATGACGACGCAGATAAACAATCGAGATCAAGAGATCGTTTCGCGATACACCGACCAACCAGGCCGCCTGCCGGCGGATTTGCGGGCGGAAATCGAAGCCTCGTGGGGCAATCAGCCGGTCCAACTGTACGCCCTCGCGGACCTCGATGCGTCCATGCGCCTTGCGGACCATTGGGTCGCACTCGGACCGGACCACGTCGCCGTTGCTCGACCGAAGGCGAGCGGGGGGTGGGACGTGTACAGCTTCGACCGGGCCCGTATCAGGCAAGTGCGGAATGCACCGGGTTTGAGCGGGAGCGTGCTCTCGTTTCTCGGCACGGCCGACGAGCCCGCCCTCGCGGTGTTGCGGTACACGCACCGCCAACGCCGTGCGATGGAGAACATCAGGTTCGTTCTCCGAGAGCAGCTCGAGGGGCGCGCCGTGGAATCGGATGACTCCGACGTGGAGTACGCCGAGAGCGTTGCGGGACCGATCAAGGAGGCGCAGGCGCTCGTCGCCGGCAACCGGATGGCGGTGATCTGGCGGCTGCTGGGATACCTCAAGCCGTATCGTCGGCGGGTCTATGTGGGCATGAGTGCCGCGGCAATGATCACGTTGGTGAGCCTCGTGCCCCCGTACCTGGCAGGCTATCTGATCGACCGCGTCGTGCGCCCGGTTCAGGACGGTACGCTCACGGTGGGTGCAGGGGCGACCGTGGCGTGGATCGCCGTAACGGCCATGGCCCTCGTCTATCTGGTGCGCCAGGCCAGTGCGATGGTGCGGCTCCGCATGATGTCGGTGCTCGGTGAGTTCGTCGCGCGGGATCTGCGGCGGGAACTGTACGAGCATTTGCAGACGCTCAGCTTGAGCTTCTTCTCGCGGAAGAAGACCGGAAGCCTGATCACACGGGTCAGCTCCGACACCGACCGCCTGTGGGAGTTCTTGGCCTTTGGTGTCGTGGACGTCTCGCTGTCGGCCGTCATGTTGATCGGGTTGGGCACCGTACTCATCAGTCTGGACTGGAAGCTTGGGCTGATCATGACGATCCCGGTCCCGGTGTTCTGCTGGATGATCTTCTTGCACGGCGACCGGATCAGCCGGCTGTTTCTCCGCGCCTGGAGAAAGTGGTCGAGGGTCACCGATGTGCTCTCGGACACGATCCCGGGAATGCGGGTGGTCAAGGCGTTCAATCAGGAGGACCGAGAGAAGGCACGATTCAACGATCGCAACGTGGACGTTACCGGAGAGATCAACCGGATTCACTACACGTGGACGACGTTCTGGCCGGCGCTCATGCTCGCCGTCCACGCCACGACCGTGGCCGTGTGGGTGTTTGCCGTGCCGCGTCTGTTGGGTAGCACGTTGAGCGCAGGCGTGTTCGTGTCGTTCCTGCTGTACACGACGATGTTCATCGCGCCGATCGAGATCATCGGTCAGATGGCACGCACGATGAATCGCGCCACGAGCTCGGCCCACCGGGTGTTCGAGGTGTTGGACACCGAGCCGGAAATCGTCGATGCACCGGATCCCGTCAGGCTGGAGCCAGTGCACGGCCGCGTCACGTTCGATAACGTGACATTCGGATACGATGGCGTACGCCAGGTGATCCGCGGGATGAGCTTCGACGTCGCGCCCGGAGACATGATCGGGCTGGTCGGGCCATCGGGCGGTGGCAAGACAACGGTGGTGAACCTCATCGCCAGGTTCTACGACGTAACCGGCGGCGTGATTCGAATCGATGGTATCGACATCAGGCTGATCGACACCGGGCACTACCGGCGGCAGATCGGCATGGTGCTCCAGGATCCGTACCTCTTTCACGGCACGGTACTGGAGAACATTCGGTACGGGTTGCCGCAAGCCAAGCTCGAGGAGGTGGTCGACGCTGCCAACGCGGCGAACGCGCACGACTTCATCTGCCGGCTGTCGCACGGTTACGACACGGTGGTGGGTGAGCGCGGACAGACGCTCTCAGGTGGCGAGCGCCAGCGTGTCTCGATCGCACGGGCGATTCTCCACGACCCGCGCATCCTCATCCTCGATGAGGCGACGAGCAGTGTGGATACGGAGACGGAGCGAAACATCCAGGAGGCCTTGGATCGACTGATCTCCGGCCGCACGGTGTTCGCCATCGCGCACCGTCTCTCGACGTTACGCAGAGCATCGCGGCTGCTCGTGGTCAAGAACGGACGAATCGTGGAGTTGGGAACGCACAGTGAGTTACTGGCAAAGCCCGACGGGGTCTACCGCCGGTTATACGATATGCAGCGCGAACTGCAGGTTGGCGCATAACGAAAGGAGGAAGACATGAAACCGACAGTCTACGCGCCATGTGTAGAGTACGAGTTGGCGCAACCCCAGCTGCGGCTGGAGCATCGCATCGACGGACAACTGTGGGCAGTCAAAGAGGACCATGAACGCACTGTGTCCGTACGACGGTGCTTTCCGTGGTCGGAACCCGCGCGCTTCGTGTCCTTGCGGGACAAGGACGACAAGGAGGTCGCGCTGATCCGGCAACCGGAGAGCCTCGACGAGGCCTCGCGCGAGGTGTTGGAGCGGGCGTTGGTCGAGGCGGGGTTCGTCCTCCACATCGTTCAGATTTACGAGGTGGAGGAAGAAGTCGAGATCCGAACGTGGAAGGTCGAGACCATGCAAGGTCCTCGAACTTTCCAGACCCGCCTGGACGACTGGCCGCGCGAGTTGCCGGGCGGGGGACTCTTGATCCGCGACGTGGCAGGTGATCTGTACCACATAGCGGACCGCGATGCGCTCGACGACAAGAGCAAGAGGCTGTTGTGGGCATTCGCGGATTAGGGTGTGGGGGATAGGTCTCGGGTCGGCAGGATCTCACCCGCGGCCATCCCCCCCCGAGCGCCCTCAAATCACCCCTCCCGCTACCCCCTTTCCGGCGGTCCGCGCCGTCCTCGGACTGTGAAGAGATCCCCACGGCTGGCGTTGGGAACTTCCCACCCCGAACTTCGTAGGAAGAGCATGTAAGAGGCAGCGCTCTCCGGTCGTTCATATGCGGAAGTGCTGTCGTCTGACCAAGGGGCTTGCGGGTGTTTGGGACCCTGAGAAACCAGATTCTGGCGATCGTGGCGGGGCTCTGCCTGTGGGTCCCGCGTCCTGTCGCTGGGCAGATGGCCCCCGACCACCGCGGCGCCCTCACCGGAACGGTGGTGGACGTGGGGAACGGCGAGCCCCTCGCCCTGGCCAGGGTGACCCTGCTGCCGGCCCCCGCCGGAGTTCTTCCGGCGTCCGGGGGAGCGTCGGGTTTTCTCACCGGAAGCCGCTCCGTGTTGACGGACGCCAAAGGCTCCTATCGCTTCCCCGATATCTCCGCCGGAACCTATCGCCTCTCCGTCCGGCGCATCGGCTACCGGCCGGTGACCATGGACCTGGAGCTGGAGGGAGCCGAGGGCCTGAATCTCTCGGTGGGCCTTACCGTGGCGCCCATCCCCCTCGAGCCCCTGACGGCCACCTCTCCCCCAACCGACATGTTCGAACCGCGGAGCGGGGCATCAGACGATTCGCCGTCCTGGGACCGGGTGGCGCAGGAGCGGTGGAGGCAGGCCACGTTCCTCGAGACCGACGTCCGGATACTCTCGGGCGAAGAGGCCGTTGAAGCGATCACCCTGGGAGAGACCGACATTCTCCGGGCTCTCCAACGGCTCCCCGGCGTGTCCACCCGGGACGACTGGACCGCTGGTTTGTGGGTTCGCGGGGCTCCACCGGGCCAGACGCGGGTGTACTTCGACGGGCTGCCGCTCTTCAACCCGGTGCATGCGGGCGGATTCACCTCCGCCATCGGCGCCGACGGGGTCGGGGGGGTCTTTCTCCACCCCGGCGCCCGCTCCGTCCAGATGGGGGCGGGGTCTGCGGCCGCCGTGGACGTCAAATCTCGGACCGCCGGCGGCACTGGCGACGTCCGGGGCCGCGCGAGCCTCACGACATCCAATATCGGCCTGGCGCTGGACCGGCGGTGGCTCGACGGACGCGTGGGAACCATGGTGTCGGCGCGCCGCTCGTGGCTGAACCGAACCCGGGATCTGGTCCGGAGTCCGGACGGGGTTTCCCCCGAAATCCCCAACGATTACGCTGATGTCATCGGTCGCGTCGATGTGCAGCTCGGCGACGGCCGTGCCATCCAGGCCAGCGGGATCTGGCAGCGGGATTGGATCGACGGGTTTTTAATGGGGGGGCCGGCGGGCAACACCTCCACCTGGGGAACGCTGGCCACACGCGCCACGCTCCTCACACCCCTGTTTGGGGGCATGGCCCGCCAGACACTCGGCTTCAGCTTGTTTGATGCCGCGGTACGGCAGATGGAGCCCCGCGCCCCGCTAGCGGCCTTCGACGACCTTCCCGTTCAGGAACCGACGGACAACGAGGTCCTCTATGTCACCTTGAACGGCGACTGGACCCGCTACGATGAGAACGAGCTCGGGCCCAAGTGGCATCTGGGATACAACCTGTTTCGTGAAACGGTTTCGTATCAAGGCGCACCCACCGTCCCGCACTCGATCCAAACCTATCTCTATACCGTCGACGTCCGAGGCCAGGTCGTGGCCCTCAACGTGTTTGCCGAGCGGTACTTTCGGCCCTCGGACAAGCTCGCCATTCGTGTCGGTGTGCGGTTCGAGATCGACTCCGAGACCGCCTCCGACCTGTTGGATCCCGAGCGCGTCGTCCAGGATGATCCCGGGCGAATCCTCAACAACCGCCTTTCACCGCAGATCTCGCTCCGCTACAACGTCAACGAGAAGCTGAGCGTCGCCCTCGCCAACGCCAATCACTTTCAGTACGAACAGCCCATCGCCCCGTCGGGAGTAACTTTCGGACCCGGTTTGAGCATGAGCCCGATCTGGTGGCTCCCACCCAGGGGCCGAACCGGATTGGCGGCACGCACGGAAGTGAATACGCTTGGTGCCGAGTATTGGATCAACGACGAGTGGCTCGCATCCGCCAACTACTTCGACAGGTCGACGGGGGGGTTGGTGATCCCTGACCCCAGCCCGGGCTCGACGGATGACGATGAGTTCTACGTCAACGCCGTCAACAACGCCCACGGACTCGAGCTCTCGCTGCGGCGTCTCGCCGGCAGATGGACCGGATCGTTGGGCTATGCGCTGAGCGCATCCAACTACGAGGCGGTCGGCTTGGAGTTCCCATCGCCAGCCGACCGGAGACACGTCCTCGACGTCACGGCCATGACGAGGGTCGACGACGTCATCCTGGATGGAACGATGCGGATTGGCGGGACTTTTTCCGCTGCCTCGGGGGCACCGTATACCAGAGTACATCCGGGATTGTACGACTGCAGCCAGTACGTGCCCGGCGGCCACTGCGAGGCCATCGTGCCGACCAGCGTGGAATCTCCCAATGCCGAGCGCTCACCCTGGTCCAGCGCCTTCAATGTACTGATTGACTGGGGCAAATCGTTCACTAAGTGGGACTTCGCCGCGCATGTGCAAGTACAGAACCTCCTGAACGCGCCTCGGGCCGTTACTTACGCGGTGGACGCCTCGAGTTGTCGGCGCCTAACGGTTGAAAGCCCGTACTGCGGGCCCGAGCAGGATGGCTTCCTGCCGGGACTCCGACGACACTACGAACTCGGCGTGAGGCTGGCGTTTTGAAGATAGATCTCGAGGCCACATTCGATGCACACCACGATGGTCTTCATCGATACCTCGTGCGGTTGGTCGGTGATCCGGATCTGGCGGCGGACGCCGCGCAGGAAGCGTTCCTTCGCTTGGCGCAACGTCCACCTCGGACACTGGGAAACCTGAAAGCGTGGCTCTTTACGGTGGCAACGAATTATGCGTTCGACACGCTCAAAGTAGCCCGCCGACGGTCGGCGATTCTCCAGGAGTCGCCTGATCGCCCGCCGGTGGCCGAGCCCGCCATGACACCTGACGTTTCCCTCGAACGCCAGGAACGATCGCGGATGGTCCGAGACGCGCTGGACAAGCTGAGGGAGAAGGAGCGGGTCACACTCCTCATGCGAGCAGAAGGCTTCTCATACAAAGAGATCGGAGCCGCCTTGGACATTTCGTCCAACTCGGTCGGCGTCGTTGCGGCGCGAGCACTGCGTAAGCTCGCGACGGTACTTCAACCTTTCGAGGTATCACTGCGATGACGGCTAACATCATCAGCTCGGCCCATCCCGCCGACGGCGACATTCTGCGATCTCACGATGGCGAGTGCAGCGAGACGGAGCGACTCGACATTGCGACGCACATCGCAGAGTGTCCCGTTTGCACGGAAACGTCCCGTCTGTTCCAGACAACGACCAAGCAGCTCCATGCCGCGCTCGAGGACATCCCGGTACCGCAGGTGCCCTACGCCAAGGAACGATTCCTCGCCGCGGCAAAGCACAGTCGTTCTCGTGGTCCGTTCGGTTGGATGGCCGAACAACGGACGCCGTTGCTTCGGGCGGCCGTCATCCTGCTCTCCCTGCTCGTCGTGTCGATGTGGGCGCCGCCGGTTCGCGCGTGGTTCCTGCGGTTGCTCAACGTCGCGCCAGCAGAGACCGTCGAGCCGACGGAGGACACGCAGCGAGTCACCACAGGCGACCCGGCGACTTCGTCGACCGTCTCTTTTGTCCCGACCGCCGCTGTATTCACCATCGACGTTGCCACAGCTCAACCAACGGGGAACCTGACGATTTACGTGGTCGAGTCCGCGACGGCATCGGCGCGGATCACCGGGCGTTCGCCCGGCGACGCCCTGCTCGTAACAGAAGCAGGTATCCGAATCCAGAACTCCAGCGAATCCTCGGCTGAATACGCGGTCATGGTGCCCGCCACAGTTTCGGCGGTCACGGTGCAGATAGCGGGAGGCGTACTCACCTCCTACACGACGCAAACGATCATCGCCCAAGACAGTACCGTTGTGAGCCTCCAATAGTCACAAACCGCTGCCTCCAGTCGTTCTACTAACAGAAGCAAAGGACGACTGGAGGTTCCATGAAAAGACCATCACGCACAGCGCTGCTCGCGGCATCGCTTCTCACCCTGGCCGTATCAACCGCGGCGGCTCAAGAGAAGCCGCGCCACGACAGATTCTGGTTTGCGTTCGGCCTCGGCGGTGGATGGAACGCATTCAACGTCGACTTCAATGAGATAACGCGGACATGGCACCTCGATTTCGACGGACCTCGGGGAGCGGCGGGGTATTTTCGACTCGGTGGCACCGTGAACCAGCACGTGCTATTCGGTGGTGAGGCGCTCGTGTTCTGGCGAGACAATAACAACGAGATCCAGCGCGTCAATGTCACCGCGACGGCATTGCTCTATCCGGGCTCGCAGGGCGGGTTGTTTTTCAAGGGCGGGTTTGGAGTTGCCGGCAGCGAAGACGAACGGGGGGACTCGTCAGGTGTTGGTGCCACGCTGGGCGCGGGCTACGACTTTCGCATTGGCCGAAACATGTTCGTGACACCGAACTTCGACCTCATGCTCCAGATGTTCGAGGAGCACACGACGGGATCACTCCTGTTCACGCTGGGATTCACTTGGCATTAGCGCCCGCTGGCCGTTCTCACACACACACCTGAGGCCGCCGGTCGGCGGCCTCAACCGGCAAGAGGGGCATTCCGAATGCCCCTCTTGCCGTTTACGCTCCACTGCGATTGTTTCCATGCTGCAACGGCACCAGGATAGTCCGCGCAGGAAACCATGTCGCTCGTCTCCAAACTCAGAACGGTCTTCACGCTCGGGAAGGGTGTGGTCAGGGGCTTGTCAGAGGACGCAGCCGGCCCGGACCCGATCGCCCTCTTCGACCGTTGGTTCGCCGATGCAAAGCGATCGGGTATGCTGCTGCCCGAGACCATGGCGCTGGCTACGTCCGCAGCCGACGGCACGCCGGCGGCACGCATGGTGCTCCTCAAAGCTTTCGACGACCGCGGTTTCGTCTTCTATACGAACTACGTGAGCCGCAAGAGCTGGGAGCTCGAAGAGAATCCGAACGCAGCGCTGCTGCTCTTTTGGCCCATACTCGAGCGCCAGGTCCGAATCGAAGGCGTGGCCGAGAGGATATCCCCGGAGGAGTCGGCGGCGTACTTCGGCACGCGCCCCCGCGGAAGTCAGCTGGGCGCGTGGGCATCCAAGCAGAGTTTGCCCCTCGAGGATCCCGAGACGCTCGGCGAGCGATTCAAGAAGTACGAGCGAAAGTTCAGCGGCGGCGACGTGCCGTGGCCCGATTTCTGGGGAGGTTTCCGTGTGGTGCCCCACACCATGGAATTTTGGCAGGGGCGCCTGAACCGGCTCCATGACCGGGTCCTATATAAGAAGGAAAACGGCAAGTGGGTCCGTTCGCGACTCTATCCTTGAACATCTTCAGCATTCCTACCTGAATCTCAGCGCCTGCGCGAGCAGCGTGGCCGTCGTTGGCTGGACGACGACGCATGAGGTATCTTCGGCAGTCCAAATGACAGCATTCCAACGGAGAATACATTGCCGACGACAAACATTGACCGGTTGAGAGCCGGTCTCTGCCTATTTGGTCTACTGCTCACCTCCTGTGCCGCCACCGCGCAGACTGGACCACGCCGGGTGATCCTGATGATCTCCGACGGAGCCGGCGTCGCGCACTGGACGTTGGCGAAGTTTGCGAGATCCGACCTCGCAATCAGCGACTTTCCTGTCGCTGGGTTGGTCGACACGAGAGGAAGCGGCCACGTCGTGACTGGAAGCGCCGCCGGTGCGACGGCCCTCGCCACGGGCACGCGGACGTTCTTCGGAGCTGTGGGGGTCGGCCCCGACAGCACCGTCCGGGAGACGGTGCTCGAGGCTGCGAAGGCCAGAGGCCTGGGAACGGGGTTGATCACGACGACCTGGGTCACCGATGCCACACCTGCGGCCTTTGCGGCCCACGTGCCGGCCCGGGGCCAGCTCGTGGACATCATGATGCAGATGACGGAGCTTCCGGTCGATGTCATCTTCGGTGGCGGCCGCCGCGTTTTCGATATCGCCGAGCGGAGGGATTCCATCGATCTCCGGGGACCAGTCACCGCGCGGTACTCCTATATCGAAACCGCAGAGGAGCTAGAGCGGCTCGACCCCAGCAGCGTCCTGTTGCCTCTCCTCGGACTGTTCTCCGCGAGTGACATGGCGCGGGCCCCCGAGCGCTCACCCAGTCTCACCAGCATGATGACCACGGCCCTCGACATTCTCGACCGCAATCCCGAGGGCTTTTTTCTCATGGTGGAGAACGAGGGTTCCGACACGGAAGCCCATGGCAACGTCGAGAGGAACGTGCTGGTCGCGGAGATGCTGGATTTCGACGACGCCGTGCGGGTCGCGCTGGAGTACCAAGAACGCCATCCCGAAACATTGATCGTCGTGACGGCGGACCACGAGACGGGAGGCATTAGCCTCAACCCCGATCGGGAACGGAACGTGATCCTCGGCTACTCCACCGGTGACCACACCGCAGCCCTGGTTCCGCTCTTCGCTCGCGGGCCAGGCGCCGAGCGATTCGGCGGCCTCCGAGAAAACTGGCAGATTGGTCAGTTGTTACTCCAAGCGGTGCAGCGTGACCCGTGAGCCTTCGCGCAACGTCAGTAGCCGTTCTCGTCGCCACACCCTTGATCGGGCTCGTGCGCGGTGGAGCACGTGGCAAGTCTTGCTTCTATTGAATTTCACGATGTTTTCAACTCGACGAGGCTAAGAAGGTCGGATCGCCTCGGGAAAACATCGTCATGCAAGAATCCTTAACACTGGGTGGCCGGCCCGGACTTCGCACCGCGAGCTTCGCAGCGGGTGTGGGCATGATCGCGGCATCCCTCATCACGATTCGGCACTTCTTCACCGCCAACTACCCTTCGTCGATTTACGAGGGGTCCGTCTGCGACATCAACGCGTTCTTCAACTGCGATAGCTCCGCGTACTCCGTCATCGCACAGATCGGAGGGGTCCCGCTCGGCTATTTCGGTTTGATGGTGGGCGGATTGGTCGCCCTCGGAGCAGTGTTCCCCTCAGCACGCTTCGAACGAACCAACAAGTCGATCGCCCTGGTCAACGCGCTCGGGGTCATTGCCCTCTTTCTCTTCTCGATCCTGTATCTGAATAGTTTCTGCCTCTTCTGCAGTGTGTACTGGGTTCTTTCCCTGGCGAATTTCGCCCTCTTCTGGAAGTATGGGATCGACTGGGACGCATCAACATTCGTTGCTCGCTACCTCCAGCCGTCCCCTAAGCTCCTCGCCACGTTTGCCGTGGTGATGCTGGGAGGAGCATACGGATTCTCGACCTTTCATGAGGCCAAGAAGGACGCACAATCTGGTGGAGTCGCCGCGCGTATCGTGCAACAATTCTACAATCTTCCCGAGGTGACACCGCCCAGCACCATCTCTCCATTCATGGCCGTCCAGGCGACCGAGCGATTCGAGGACGCACCCATTCGCATCGTTGAGTACGGAGACTTCCTCTGCCCGGACTGCGTGTACCTCTACAGACAACTGAAGCGCCTCGAGATCGAATTTGCCGGACAGATCAGTCTCGCTTTTCAGCACTTCCCGCTCGACCGCCAGTGCAACGACGTGGTCGACAAGGACAAGCACCCCGGTGCCTGCGACCTCTCCTATATCTCATCGCATCGGCCGAGCAGGTTCAAGGAGATCTACAACGAGATCTTCACCAACTTTCCGGCGTCGAAGGACCCCGAGTGGATACAGAACTTGGCGGAGCGGTACGAGGTAGCAGACGCCGTGACCGACAGCACCACGCAGGAGTTGGTGCACCGCATCATCGAGACCGGCCGGGAGTACGAGAAGACCTCAGAACAGTACGCCCATGGCATCCGCTCGACCCCCACGATGATCATCAACGACCGCATGATCATCGGCACATTCCCGTACGATCAGCTACGGGCCATCTTCCAGGCCCTGATCTACGAATACGAGCAGGAGATCGACTCCAAGAATTTCATCGAAGACTGGGTGTCGTAGACGGTGAGGCAGCTGCTGGCCGCCCGATAGCACACGCTACGGATGCTTCCGCTTGTACACCGTCCCACCCTTCATCACGAACTGAACCTCCTCCATCACGCGGATGTTCTCGAGGGGATTTCCCTCCACCGCGATGATGTCCGCAAGGAATCCTTCGGCGATCTGGCCCCTGTCATCGTAGCCTAGGATCCCCGCCGCCGTCGTCGTGGCTGCCCGAAGCGCGTCGATCGGCGACATGGCCAGATCCACCATCACCCCGAACTCCTTGGCGTTGTCACCGTGCGGATACACGGCGGCATCCGTCCCGAACGCGATATTCACTCCGCCTCGGATTGCCCTCCTGAGACTCTCCCGGGCAAGGGGGAGAACGTACTCGGCCTTGGCCCGGATCGGCGGTGGCAGGTTGTCCAGATCGATGGCGTCGACGAGGTAGGTGGTGGGAACGAGAAACGTTCCGTGCTCCAGCATCAGTCGGATCGACTCGTCGGACAACATCGATCCGTGCTCGATGCTGGTGACGCCGGCTCTGATGGCGTCGTTGATGCCCTCCGTGCCGTGGGCGTGGGCCGCCACGTGCATGCCGTGACGATCTGCCTCCTCCACGATCGTCTGCATCTCCTCGAGAGAGAACTGCTGCGCCCCCACGGGTCCCTCGAAGGAGAGCACACCGGCGGTTGCACAGATCTTGATGAACTTGGCGCCGTGCTTGACCTGGTAGCGCAAAGCGCGGAGCACCCCCTCGGGTCCATCCCCGACGCCGTCGCGGTAATCCGTTTCCACTACCCCCGGGGCGTAGCCGGTCACGTCACAGTGGCCGCCCGTGATTCCCAGGGGATTGACCCCGGGGAAGATGCGCGGGCCTTCGACGAACCCCTGGTCGATCCCACGCATCAGGGCCACCCCAGCGTGGCCGCTCATGTCCCGTGCCGACGTAAACCCCGCCATCAGCGTGCGGCGCGCATTGCGGGCGCCCCGGAGGGCAGCGTCAGCGTCCGTCTCCCTCACGCCCCGGTTCGTCCAGTCTCCTTCCAGGTCGCCGGTGAGGTGCGTGTGCAAGTCGGTCAATCCCGGCACGAGGGTGACGTCGCCCAGGTCGATGACCTCTGCACCCTGTGGCACGCCACCACCCACCCGGGCAATCCGGTCGCCCTCAACCACGACCACGGCGTCTGCCACGATGCGGCCGGACGCGACGTTCAGCATCCGCTCGGCCCGCACCACCGTGGTCTGGGCGGCCGTCTCATACGAGCCAAACGCAGTCGCCGCCAGAACACACGCGAGAGAACCGAATCTCTTCCCAATCATGGACACCTCGACAAAGGGTTGGATTTGTGAATAACCAGCCAGCCACCACACCGTCAGTTACGTGTCAACACGCTTCCGTACAACTCCGTGTTGAACTCCCCCCGCTCCACGGCCATCCGCCCACCCACGAAAACGTACTCCACGCCTTCTGAGAATTGGTGTGGGTCGCGATAGGTCGCCTTGTCGACGAAGCGCTCGAGATCGAACACGACGAAGTCGGCGACGGCACCCTCACGGATGACTCCGCGATCCGGCATGCCGAACACCGCGGCAGGCAGCGACGTCATGCTGCGAATCGCCGCAGGGAGATCCATCACCCCTTCCTCACCCACGTACTTCCGTATCTTGCGGGGAAACGTGCCGTAGAACCGGGGGTGGGGGACGCCACGTCCCATCTCGGTGAGCCCGCCGTCGGAGCTGGTCATCGTCCAGGGCTGGCGCATCAGGGCGGCGATGTCGTCTTCATCCATGTTGAACGATACGAGCCCCGCACCTCCCGCCTGGAGCAATTGGAGCGCCAGGTCCGCGGACTCCATCCCGCGGTCCCGCGCCACCTCTTCCATCGTCCGCCCTTCGATGGACGGATCTGCCTCATGCCGGGAAAACTGCAACCGCCCGGCGCCACCCCGCCTGTCCAGGTTGACGACCACGTCGGCCCGAAGGTGCGCCCGTGTCTCCGGGTTCAGCATGCGCTCCAGTAGCACCCCGCGCCCGCCCACCTGTGCCCATCGGGGGATGAGGGCTCCGGTGATACTCGTCCCTGAGGCCTCGTAGGGATACTGATCGGCATACACCCGCAAACCTTCCTCCCGGGCCTCCTCGATGTGCTGGACGATCGTTCGCGACTCGCCCCACACACGCGGTCCCAACGCCTTCACGTGGGTCACGACTCCGGTGATGTCCGCGTCCCGAGCGATGCGGATGACTTCGTCCACGGCACCGACGACCCCGATGTTGTAGTCGGCCTCGTCACGGATATGGCTGGTATACACCCCCGCGTATTCCGACACCGCTCGAGCCAGCGCGATCACCTCTTCGGTTGCCGCGTAGCTTCCCGGCGCATAGTACAGCCCGCTGGAAAGCCCGAACGCCCCGGCCTCCATCCCCCCGCGGGTGAGCTCGATCATCCGGTCCAGCTGGCCCGCGGTGGGGTGACCATCCTCCATGCCCAGGACCGCCCGGCGCACCGATCCGTGGGGCACCAGCTGCGCCACATTGACGCCAAGCCCATGCTCCAAGAGGTCACGTCGCTGCTGCACCAGGTCCACCGGTCCGCCCCCGTCGGGATTGATCACCACGGTGGTGACGCCTTGGGCCAGGAGCGGTCGAGCGTGGCTCAATTCTTCACTCACCAGACCACCGCTGGCGTGGGAGTGGGGATCGATGAATCCGGGAGAGACCACCAGACCGGTGGCATCCACGACCACATTTGCCGTGGCACCCACTAGGAGACCTATCGCCACGATGCGATCTCCACGGATGGCCAGCGACGTGACCACTCCGGGATTGCCCAGTCCATCGAGGACGCGCCCACCGCGAATCAGTACGTCGTACTGGGCCGCGCCCGGCGTTACTCCACACAGCATCACGACGATTACCGGCAGAATCATTGCCTTGTGTTTCATGACTCCCCCACGAATTAAAACGCGAACAGCTTTGTCACTTTTGCGGCTACCACCCGATCCAGCACCACACCGACATCCAGATCCCGACGTTCGGTGTACACGAGAAAGAAATCGCTCAGCGGCGCGTGGATGAAGTACTCGACGTGGCCCACCATCACGTCCGTGGAAAACGAGCCGCCCGGCAATGAGATGTCGTTGTGACTCCACGAGGCATCGAATGCCCACCGGTATCTGGCCCTCCAGATAGCGCTGCCCGACACCGTGTAGCGCGAACCGTTCCAGAAACCGCCCCCGCTGAGGCTCACCCTGGCCGAGAGCGGCCGGGCGCGGCTCGACGTGTAGGTCACGCTCCCTTGGTTGGTCGCATAATATCCCAGTGGAATCGGAATTCCGGATACACTGAAGGGTGTGTCCAGGCGCTCAAAACCGTTCTGATACCTCAGATTGAGGGTGCTGCCATCCAGGAACTGCATGCCAAACCCAATCACGGCGTTTCTAGTCTGGAGAACGTTCTGGAGATCCGTGACATAGTGGATCTCACCGTAGGGGTTGATCTCTTGGACGGCGGCCATCTGCGGTCGAGGATGCGCAACGTGAAGCCATCCCCCTTCATCGGTCGTGATGTCGTCATTGCCGTGGGAAGATGACCGAAAGCCGGCCCGACGGAAGGACCGCTCCCGACACTTTCGCTGGCATGTTTCGTAGGGTGAAACGCGTGACACGGCCCCGGCAGCCTGTCCGCTTGTGGGACCGGAATCCCACATCCGGACTCGGAAACTCCGCATGAAGACATCTTTTCGAGATCCGTAACCTACTGAAATAAAAAGGTTTAATGGATGTCGCAGATTCCGGCACGTTCTCTGCTATACCGGGCCACAGAGACACCGCCGTCTCCACGTCATTGAGGATCAGGAAATGGACATCCCTCGCGAAAAAACGAAGAGTCCCAAGAAGTACATCTTCGGCGCGGTTGCCGTAGCAGCTGTCGTCGCGACCACCGTGGGGCTGGCCCGGCTGAAGCCGGCCGCGCCCGGAGTGGATCGGGCCGCCATCTGGTTCGGCCACGTGGAGCGGGGCGAGCTCGTTCGGCAGGTGCGGGGCCCCGGGACGCTGGTCCCGGAGGGGATGCGCTTCGTCTCTGCCCTGAATTCCGGGCGCATCGAGGAGAAGCTGCACCTTCCGGGTGACACGGTCTCCGCGGAAACGGTCATCCTCCGGATGAGCAATCCGGACATCGAGCTCCAGGCCCTGGCCGCCGAGCAGTCCCTGTCCCAGGCGGAGGCCGGCCTGATCGCCCTGAAGTCAGGCCTCCAAAACGGCCGCCTGGCCCAGCAGGGAGTCGTCGCCAACATCAAGACCCAATACCTGGCGGCGCAACGCGCCATCCAGCAGAACGAAGAGCTGAAGGAGCGGAATCTCATATCCGAGTCGGATCTCCAGGGGTCCCGGGAGCTGGCCATCGAGCTGGAGGCCCGGCTGTCCATTGAGGAGGACCGGCTCGAGATCATGACCTCGTCCATGGAGGAGCAACTGGGAGTCGAGGAGCGGCAGATCCTCCGGCTACAGGAGATGCGGGATTTCCGCCGGCGCCAGCTGGCCCAGATGAACGTGCCGGCGGGAGCCAGTGGGATCATCCGGGAGCTCAATCTCGAAGCTGGTGAGTGGGTGAATTCGGGACAGCTGATGGCCGTGGTGGTGCAGCCGGGCCGACTTCGGGCCGATCTCCGGATTCCCGAGACCCAGGTCCAGGATGTGGTGGTGGGACAGTTCGCCTTCATCGACACGCGGACCGACACCATCCCGGGTAGGGTCCAGCACATCGATCCGGCGGCCGTGAACGGCACGGTGCGGGTGGAGGTGAGGCTCGAGATCGACCGGCTGCCGCCCAGTGCCCGTCCGGATCTGAGCGTGGACGGCACGGTGGAGATCGAGCGGCTGGGGGACGTCCTCCACATGGGACGCCCAGCCTTCGGCTCGGCCCGGCAGAAGGTGGGTATCTTTCGGCTGGTGCCGGGGACCAGTGAGGCGGTCAGGGTGACTGTCCAGCTGGGGGTGAGCTCGGTGAACGAGGTGGAGGTCCAGAGCGGCCTGGCCCAGGGTGATTCCGTCATCCTGTCGGACATGGCTCGCTGGGATGCCTTCGACCGCGTCCGGCTCCGCTGAGGCCTGAAACCTTGTCGGTTTGGGGGACGTACTGAGGTACACAGACAGAAATTGTCGGCGTGTTGCTAGCCTTGCTGCCAGGCGAGGTTCTCGCCGGAGGGGACGAGTTGGGTCCACGCTATGCCCGAAGCAGCACGCCGCGCTTCTTTTCGATTCAGCAGCAGGAACACAACGGAACCCGAGCGAGGCCCGGACGGCCGGCTCAAACGGTAAGGAGTAACACATCATCATGGATGCTTCCGCCAAGCCACTGATCGAGCTCGACGGCATCACGAAGGTGTTCTACACAGATGAGGTTGAGACCCACGCGTTGTCGGGAATCCATTTGAGCATCCAGCCGGGTGAGTTTGTGGCCATCGCCGGACCCTCGGGTTGTGGCAAGACCACGCTGCTCTCCATCCTGGGCTTGCTGGATTCATCCACCGAAGGGACGTATCTGCTGGACGGGGAGCCCGCCATGGGGCTGACGGCCTCCCAGCGGGCGTACATCCGCAACCGGCAAATCGGCTTCATTTTCCAGGCGTTCAACCTGATCGGCGATCTCACGGTATACGAGAACGTCGAATTGCCGCTGACGTACCGCGGCATGCCCGGCGCCGAGCGCAAGAAGCGGGTTCACGACGCCCTGGAGAAGGTGGGCATGGCGCACCGGATCAAGCACTATCCGTCACAGCTCTCGGGCGGTCAGCAGCAGCGCGTCGCCGTGGCCCGCGCGGTGGCCGGCGATCCACTCCTTCTGCTGGCGGACGAGCCGACTGGTAACCTCGACTCGACCAACGGCGAAGCCGTGATGGACCTCATGCGCGAGTTGCACGGGGAGGGAGCAACCATCGTCATGGTGACCCACGATCCGCGATACGCGCACTGCGCCGAGCGCTCCATTCATCTCTTCGACGGCCGCGTCGTCGAGGAGAACGCCGGCGCTCAACAGTAAGGGGCGCAACGGGCCAGCAGGAGAGCGGCGCCCTCCAAGCCAGTTGGGGGGCGCCGTTTTGCTTCCAGGCGGGCATGTTCCGAGGACAACCAGGTCGCAATCCCAGGGGGCGGGCAGTATGTTTTGGACCTGCCGTCAGACGGGTCGCTCTGCAGCTCCCGGATGCCGTCTCGTGACAACCATTCAGGCCGTAAAGGTCTCTCAATGATCAAGCTGAGGAATCTCGAGAAGTTCTACGAGTCGGGCGCGGGCCGAACCTACGTGCTGCGCCAGATAAACGTCGAGGTCGGAGAGGGCGAGTTCATCACTATCATGGGCCCCTCCGGCGCAGGAAAGACGACGCTGCTGAGCATCCTGGGGATGCTGGACGGAGCCTGGAACGGGGAGTATTGGCTCTACGACAATCCGGTTCACGAGCTCAAGACAAAGCATCGCAACGAGCTGCACAAGCGCTACATCGGATTCGTGTTCCAGCAGTACCACCTCCTCGACAACCTCACGGTTTACGAAAACCTCGACATTCCTCTCTCCTATCGGAATGTGAAGCGGTCCGAGCGCGCGGCGATCGTCGCCGACGCCCTCGACCGCTTTCATATCGTCGGGAAGAAGGACCTCTATCCCAGCCAGCTCTCCGGTGGCCAGCAGCAGCTCGTTGCCGTTGCGCGGGCCGTGATCGCCGATCCCAAGCTCATTCTGGCGGACGAGCCCACGGGCAACCTTCACACCACGCAGGGACGCGAGATCATGGAGCTGTTCAAGCGGCTGAACTCGGAGGGCACGACCATCATCCAGGTCACCCACTCCGAAGCGAACGCCGCCTACGGCAATCGCATCATCGACCTTTTGGACGGCTGGGTCGTCGAAAAAGAGTGAGCAGCACACCCGGCACCGCCTCTCGCACACGCCCGAAATACTCCGCCTGAACCCACGACCAAAACAACTAGGGAGCTTCCCGATGAACGTACGTCGCCTCCCGATCGCCTCGATCGTCCCTCTGGCTCTCTTGGCGGTCACACCGCTCGCCACCATGGCTCAGCGCCCCGCTGGGCGGCGCGCAAAGCCCCTCCCCCTGGAGGGCACGCGGACCGTCTCGTTTACCACGGACGAAGGATCCTGGATGTCCCTCGACGTGAGTCCCGACGGGCAGACCATCGTCTTCGATCTGCTGGGCGACCTCTACACCGTGCCCATCACTGGTGGTACCCCCACGCAGCTCACGAGCGGCATGGCCCTCGACGCCCAACCGCGGTACAGCCCCGACGGCACGAGGATCGTTTTCACCTCCGATCGGGACGGCGGGGAGAACGTCTGGATCATGTCAGTTGACGGTTCCGACACCACGCAGATCACGAGCGACCGGCACGACGCGTACATCTCCCCCGAGTGGACCCCCGACGGCAACTACGTCGTAGCGTCGAAGGGCCGCAACAGCAAGCTGTGGATGTACCACGTCGACGGTGGATCCGGAGTCCAACTGTTGGAGGAGCCCGCCAATCTCAAGATGATCGGCGCCGCGTTCGGAGCCGACGACCGCTACATCTGGGTCGCGCAGCGAACCGGGTCATGGAGCTACAACGCGCAATTCCCCCAATACCAGCTCGCCGTGTACGACCGGGAAACCGGAGAACGCTACACCCGCTCGTCGCGCTACGGCTCCGCGTTCCGTCCCACGCTGTCTCCCGACGGCCGGTGGCTCGTGTATGGCACCAGGCACGACGTCGATACCGGTCTTCGGATACGCGACCTGCAGACAGGAGATGAGCGCTGGCTGACGTACCCCGTGCAACGAGACGATCAGGAGTCACCCGCCACACGCGATGTGTATCCCGCCATGTCGTTCACACCCGACTCGAGGGAGGTGGTCGCCACGTACGGCGGCAAGATTTGGCGCATACCCGTCGACGGCGGCGACCCCGCTCAGGTGCCCTTCGAGGTCGACGTCAACATGCAGATCGGCCCGGCCCTCGATTTCGATTACGACATTCCCGACGACCCCACCTTCGTCGTGAAGCAGATCCGCGACGCCGTGCCGTCTCCCGACGGCCGACGCATAACCTTTGCCGCCCTGAGCAAGCTCTACGTCATGGAGTATCCAGGCGGAACGCCCCAGCTGATCACCGACGTCGACGCGGCAGCCCACCATCCCACCTGGTCGCCGGACGGCCGGTGGGTCGCGTTCGTCACGTGGTCGGAGGCCGACGGGGGGCACATCTACAGGACGCGCGCCGATCGGCAGAGCGGGACCGAGCGCCTCACCCGCACGCCAGGGTTCTTCCGCGAGACGGCCTGGTCGCCCGACGGCGAGCGCATCGTCGCCATCCGTGCCACGGCGCGAGGGTTCCAGGAGGGAGACAACACCGGCGCGGACATCGTGTGGATCGACGCCGACGACGGCGGTGACGTCACCGTGGTTACCCCCGCAGGCGGCACGCAACGGCCACACTTCACCACGGACCCGAGTCGCATCTACGCCCACCGTCGTGGCGCCGGCCTCATCTCCATGCGGTGGGACGGGACAGACATCAAAGAGCACGTGCAGGTCCGTGGCCAGCGCCCTTTTCGCGGCGCCGGCGGACCCGGGGGGCCCACCGCTTCTCTAATCATGATGGCGCCCCAAGGGGATCAAGCCCTTGCCCAGGTGATGAACGAAATCTTCGTCGTGACCGTACCGAGAGTGGGCGGGGAGACACCGAGCATCTCGGTGGCCAACCCTGACAACGCCGCGTTTCCCACCCGCCGCATCACGGAGATCGGCGGACAATTCCCCGCCTGGGAGTCCAACGGGCGGCGGGTGCACTTCTCCATCGGCAACGCCCACCTGGTGTACGATCTCGACGCCGCGCAGGCGTTCGATGACAGTGTCGAGGCCGCCGAAGCGGCCCAAGCGGAGCCGGACGAGGAAGAGGAAGAAGAGGAAGAAGAGGAAGAAGAGGAAGAGGCCGAGGGCGACGAGCCGGATGACGGATACACGCCTGCAGAGACGCGGATCAACATCGATGCCACACGCGACACGCCCCAGGGCGTGGCGGTGTTGCGGGGGGCCCGGGTCATCACGATGCGGGGTGACGAGGTCATCGAAAATGCCGACATCTTGGTGCGCGACAACCGCATCGCCGCCGTTGGCCGGCAGGGAACGGTGCAGGTGCCGGGGGATGCCGAGGTCATCGACGTGTCAGGCAAGACCATCGTTCCGGGTTTCGTCGATACCCACGCCCACCTCCGTGTCTCCCGCAACATTCACCGCTCGCAGGTGTGGTCGTATCTCGCCAACCTGGCGTACGGGGTGACCACCACCCGAGACCCGCAGACGGGTTCCACCGACGTCTTGTCGTACGAGGATATGGTCACCGCCGGCGATATCGTCGGCCCGCGCATCTACTCGACGGGCCCCGGGGTCGGGACGTTCACCAACGGAAACATCCGCAACGAGCAGCATGCCAAGAATCTGCTCAAACAGTACAGCGAGTATTACGACACCAAAACCATCAAGATGTACGTGTCGGGGAATCGGCAAGAAAGGCAGTGGATCATTCAGGCGGCGCGGAACGAGCGGCTCATGCCCACCACGGAGGGGGCGCTGGACCTCAAGCTCAACCTCACGAACACCATCGATGGGTATCCTGGGATGGAGCACTCGATTCCGATCTATCCCCTTTATAAGGACCTCATCGAGCTGTTTGCCCAGTCCGGACGCACGTACACGCCAACGTTGCTGGTGTCGTACGGCGGTCCGTGGGCCGAGAACTACTACTACACCACCGAAGAGGTGCACGACAACGAGAAGCTGCGGCGCTTCACTCCTCACGCCGTGATCGACCGGGTGTCGCGGCGCCGTGGAAACAACGCCGGCCCCTCAGGCTGGTTCCGCGACGAGGAGCACATCTTCAGCCGGCACGCTGAGTTCGTCCGCGACATCGTGGCGGCTGGTGGTCGGGCCGGCGTGGGCAGTCACGGACAGCTCCAGGGTCTCGGCTACCACTGGGAGCTGTGGTCCGTGCAGGCCGGCGGGATGTCGGAACACGACGCGCTCCGCGTCGCTACCATTTTCGGGGCGGAGGCCATCGGCCTCGAGCGGCAGTTGGGCACCATCGAAACCAGCAAACTTGCCGACGTCCTGGTGCTCAACGCCAACCCGTTGGACGACATTCGAAACACCGACACGATTCAGTACGTCATGAAGAACGGCCGGCTCTATGAAGGCGACACGTTGGACGAGGTGTGGCCCCGGCAGCATAAGCTCGCAGGGATCTACTGGTGGAACGACAGCCCCGACGTTGCGGCCGGAATTCACTAGCTAACGGGCGGTACGTGGTGTGGGCGTGCTTCCGCTCTACACGGAGCGGACCTGAGATCGACGAAGCGAAGACCTGAGGCTAGCGCTTGGTGGGCTGATCCTTGAGCGCGTCGTAGGTCATTTCCGTGAGCGCTCCCATCAACAAACCGAATGCAACGATCCAGAATAGTACCGGCATACTTCCTCCCGTTTCGATTGGCGTCTCAGAGGTGCTGCACCCAACTCCGGGACAACCATAATCCGGGTCCCGGGAATCTTCTGTGACTTCCCACACAGGACCTCTTCTCACTACGGACTGGGCCGCCAAAACGTTTCCCTCACCAGCCCTTTTGGGACCGAGTCCCAGCGGTATCTTGGCCGAAACGGAAAGGGATCCAATACAAGGAGGGAGCAATGGGACTCTACATGATTCAGGCGGCCTACACCTCTGAAGCCTGGGCCGCCCAGGTGGCGAACCCGCAGAATGTACTGGACCGAGTCAAAGCCGCCGTCGAAGCGCTCGACGGGAGGATCATCGACGCCTGGTACTGCTTCGGCGAGTACGACATCATCGGGATCGCCGAGTATCCAGACGCAACGAGCGCCGCTGGCTATGCCATCGCCGCCGCCGCCAGCGGGGGATTGAAGAGCGCCAAGACGACGCCCCTGTTGAGCATCGCGGAAGGGTTGGAGGCCATGAAAAAGGCCGGCGCCACCGGATACCAGCCACCCAAGTAGTCCCCCAGTTGCCCGGCCGCCAGGCACGCGGCGGCCGGGGTCTCGCCGTTCCGCCCCGAGCCACTCACCCCCTTACACCAACCGCTCATCGACCGAGCTGAAACCTCCATTCGGACCCTCTCGTAGGTCTTGAGTGGGTATCCTCACCCTTATTGAAGAAATGGAGTGGCGATGCCAAAGAGCGACTTTCTGGGCGAGTTCGAGCAGGTCGTGCTGTTGGCCGTGGCCCGCCTCAAGGACGGGGCTTACGGGATGGTCATCCGCCAGGAAATCGAGGAACGGACCGGACAGGATGTGGTCATCGGGTCGGTGTACTCGGCCCTGGACCGGATGGAGCGGAAAGGGTTCGTGCGCTCCGAGGTGGGGAACCCCACTCCGGAGCGGGGCGGCCGCGCCAAGCGTTTCTACCAACTCCGGCGCCCGGGCGTCCTCGCGCTGAACCGCTCCCGGGATGTGGCCACGAGCCTCTGGGAGGGCCTCGAGTTGGATCCGGAAGCCCACGTGCAATGACCGTCCGTCAGCCCGAGCCCCCCTGGCTGGCTCAACTGCTCCTGGCATGGCTGCTCCCAACGCGATACCGGGATCAGCAGCTGGGAGACCTGCGAGAGGAGTTTCTCTCGCGGCGCGCCCGGCACGGTCCCGTCGCGACCTGGAAGTGGTACTGGCGGCAAGCCGTTCGCTCCCTGGGACCCAACGTCGCTCTCCGCTCCCGCAATCCCGATAAACCAGATAAACCAAGGGCCACTCGGATGGAAACGCTGCTTCAAGATCTTCGCTACGGCCTCCGCACGATGTTGCGGAGCCCAGGATTCGCCGTCGTGTCAACCATTACCCTGGCCCTCGCCATCGGGGTGAACACGGCGATCTTCAGCCTCGTCAATGTGATCGTCTTCGCCGATCTCCCCATGGGGGACCCGGGGACAGTGACCATCCTACGGTCCGCCAACCAGCGCCTGGGTGTCGAGATGGGCGGGTTCACGGCCCGTGAATACCTGGCGTATCACGACAACAGCGAGAGCTTCGCCGAGCTCGCCGCGTGGCGAGGCGGGCAGTGGATCCTCACCGGCGACGAGGAACCTCTTCGGGTCGACGGCTTCAGCGTCACGCCCAACTTCCTGAGGGCGTGGGGAATCGGGACGGTGGCGGGGCGAACCTTCGTGTCGGACGAAGGCCAGCCGGGCGCTCCCCACGTCGCCATCCTGAGCCACGGTTTCTGGACCCGCCAATTCGGAGCGCGCCCCGATGTCGTGGGATCGACCCTCCGCCTTGATGGCGAGGAATACACGGTTGTGGGCATAATGACGCCCGCGATGGAATACGCCAGCCTCGCGGAGGCAGAGGTCTGGGTGCCCCTGACCCTAGACCGCACCGACGAGACCTTCGATGCACGAATGCTGTTCGTCACCGGGCGTCTGCGTGACGGAGTCACCGCCGAGCAAGCGGGTCGCGAGATCACCGCCATCAGCGCCGGCATCGCCGAGGAGCTGCCGCCGATATACCGCGGGTGGGATCCGCGGGTGTTCTACGCGATGGACTCGCTGGTCAACGACGATGGCAGGCGGGTGTTGCTGCTGCTCACCCTGACGGTGACGTTCGTGCTGCTCATTGCCTGCGCCAACGTGGCGAACATGCTCCTCGCCCGGGCCACGGCCCGCGGCCGGGAGGTGGCCGTTCGCAGGGCGCTGGGCGCGGGCCGTCTCCGCCTCGTGCGCCAGATGCTCACCGAGAGCTTCGTCATCGGTATCGCGGCCAGCGCGATCGGCCTAGGTCTCTCCCGCCTGTTGATGCAGTCGCTGATCTGGATGACCAACGGACGGGAGGCGGCCTTCCAGATGGCGACGCTCGACGGCAACGTGATGCTCTTCACGCTCCTCATCACCCTCATCACCCCATTGGCCTTCGGGCTGCTTCCGGCACTGCGCTCCGCGGGCTCCGACGTCAGTAGCGCGCTCAAGGACGGCACGGCCCGGGCGGGGGGGCGAAAGGGAAACCGCATCCGCGGCGTGCTCGTGGGCAGCCAGGTGGCGCTGGCCCTCACCCTCATGGTCGTGGCGAGTCTCCTCGCCCGGTCGGTGATCAACATGCAGCAACGAGAGCTCGGGTTCGATCCGGCGGGGGTGCTCTCCATGCGCGTCGCCATTCCCGAATCCAGGTACGGCGACGATGATGCCCGGTGGCAGTTCTTCCAGCAGGTCCTAGACCGCTCCCAGGGCCTTCCGGGCGTGGAGGGTGTCGTGCTGTCTCGCAGCCGGCCCTTCGTCGACGGGGCTCCCACCCGGTCGTTCGAGATCGCGGGGCAGGTCGTGGAAGAGGAGATGGATCGGCCCTCCGCGCAGGCGTGGGTGGTGAGCCCCGGATATCTCGACCTCATGCGCATCCCGCTCCTCACAGGTCGCGATCTCACGGAACAGGACAACGCCCAGTCCTACGAAGTGGCCCTGGTGAGTCGGGAAGCGGCGCGCCGGTACTGGGGGGAGGAAGACCCCATCGGCCAGCGCATCAAGCTGGTGTCGAATCGCGAGATGCCGTGGATCCAGATCGTCGGCGTAGTGGGAGACCTGGCAAGCACCGACAGCCAGGACGAGCGTTCCCAGCCGGCCCTCTATCTCCCGTTCGGCCAGAACGTCGGGGCAAATATGGCCGTGCTGCTACGCACGCAGGGCGATCCGTTGAGCCTGGCCGGCCCCGTGCGGGAGCAGGTGTGGGCAATCGACGCCGACCAGCCCATCGACGACGTGAGGACTATGGAGCAGGCGCTGCGCGACGGCCGCCTCACGAGTTACGCACTCATCATGCTGTTCGTCACCTTTGCCGTCTTCGCCCTCGCCATGTCCGCCGTGGGGATCTACGGCGTTATGTCGTACTCGGTCTCTCAACGCACCGCCGAGATCAGTATCAGGATGGCGTTGGGCGCCAAGAGTGGAAACGTCCGCCTGATGGTGTTGGGTCAAGGTGGGAAGTTGGTGCTCTTGGGCGGTGCCGCAGGGCTGCTCGGTGCCGCTGGCATGAGTCAGTTACTGAAGAGTCTCGTCATCGGGATCAGCGCACTCGACCCCGTGACCTTCGTCGGCGTCCCCGCAGTGTTGGGGACGATCGGAATGATTGCCAACTACCTTCCCGCACGGCGCGCCACGAAGATCGAACCGATGAGGGCGTTGCGGGTGGAGTGAGAAGGTGCTGAACGAGGGGTAGTCTCCGGAATCGGTTACCCAACTCCCGCGACAGAGCGCTAGATTCTGGGGAGTTGCTCTCCAGCTCCGACCCCGTCAGGAGTCCGGCATGATCGACATCCAAGAGCGGAACGACGTACTACCGGTCTGTCCCCACTGCGAGTACGCGTTGGAAACAGTCTGGTTCCAAACGCTCCGAGGCCTCATGGGCAAGCGTCACATCTACTTCTGCCCCAACTGCCAAAAGATCCTCGGCGTATCACACCGCAAAGGCTTCTGGATGGGCTGATCCTCCTTCACCCAAAACTCAGAGGGGTGGCCATGCGATACGCCAGGCTGGCGTTGGGTTTGGCAAGTGTTGCATTCGTAGGCTGTGGAGGCGCGGGCCGCGGTGGAGGATCCACCGTCCGCGACAGCGCCGGTGTCCGAATCGTCGAGAACGCCGAACCGTCGTCGATCGCGCCGTGGCGCGTTCCGGACGAACCCGCACTCTCCCTCGGCGCCATCGAGGGCGATTCCGTATACGAGTTCACCCGCATCACCGGTGCCTTGCGTTTCGACGACGGCCGCATCGTGATCGCCGACGGATCTCAAGAACTGCGCTTCTTCGATGCAGACGGCCGGTTCCTCCACGAGAGCGGTGGGGCGGGTGAGGGACCGGGAGAGTTCCAACGCATTTCCCACTTCACCCGGCTGCTTCACGACTCGTTGCTGGCCTTCGAGATGTTTCAGATGCGTGCTTCTATCCTCGATCAGAACGGGACATTCGGCAGAACGTTTCGCATCGAGCAACCGACGGGATCCTTCCGATTGATGCCCGTCGGTCAGTTCGCCGACGGTGGCTTCCTCGTGACCGCCGGTGCATTCGCGGTGGGCCAGATGGAAGCACCAGCTCGGGTTGAGCGAGAGCCCCAATCGGTCTACAAATACGGCCCAACCGGCGACCAGGTGGTCGAACTCGGCTCCTACCCCGGGCGGGAGGTGGCGGTTTCCAGGGCTCTCCGCGGCAACGGGTTCAATCAGGGTTATCGGGAGTTTGGACGATTGACCACCTTCCTTGCCAGCGGCGACCACTTCATGGTGGCAGACAACGCCTCATACGAGATCCAGGTTTACACTGTCGCCGGCGCACTCGAATCGATATTCCGACGGAGGTCCGATCCGGTTCCGATAACCGGCGGGGACATTGAAGCGCTGAGAGCACCACGTCTGTCAAACCAAGGCGAAGCGGGGCGTCGCGCGTTGGAGGGATACTTTAGCGATCTCCCTGATCCTCCGGAGACCATGCCGCATTTCGGATCGCAGCTTCACGTGGACCGCACCGGAAACCTCTGGGTCATCGAATACGAGCGGCCCACTGAGTCACGGCACCGCCGCTGGACGGTGTTCGACACGCAGGGCCGCTGGCTCACGACCTTCCGACTCCCCGACGGGTTCGACCTCATGGACGTGGGCCAAGACTGGGTCTTGGGGCGGGTGCGTGACGAGTTCGACGTTGAGTACATCCAGCTCTACGAGTTGATCAAAGAGAAATGACGCGACAGGTCTTTCGAACGTCCTATTGGCCGATTCCCGTCTTCTCGGGCATCTGGATCGCATTGGTGCTCGTCGCGGTGGTAGTCACGGCGCGGCGCAACGGTCAGGCGCTCACCGAGATCCTCACGCGGGACGCTTCCCAGATTGCGTTGTATTGCATGATGGGAATAGTTGCCAGTGTCGGCGCGGTAGCACTGGGATGGACTCGTGTCGAGTTGGGTGATGGCCAGATCACGGTATGGCGCTTGCGAGAACTGGTGACCGGCAGAAAGACCGTCATCCCCATCAACGCAATAAGGTCAGTGGAGGAGACATACAGCGCTCTGGCCCGGAGCCACGTCACCGCCGTGACTCTGGAGGACGGGCGCGTCGTAAAGATCGGCCACCACAACCTGGGGCGAGGAAGCGAGCTCGTGCGGGAATTGCAGGCCATGTCACGACCATGAGGCTCACCGGGCTCCACCTTCTCTTGACCTACCGCTGCAGCCTCGAGTGCGACCACTGCTTCGTCTGGGGGAGCCCCTGGCAGAAGGGGACGATGACTCTCGGGCAGATTCGGCACATCCTCCGCCAGGCCGAGGAGTTGGGCACCGTCGAGTGGATCTACTTCGAGGGCGGGGAGCCTTTCCTTTATTATGCGACGCTGCTCGGCGGTGTTCGGGAAGCTGCCCAGCGAGGCTTTCGGGTCGGGATCGTCTCCAACGGATACTGGGCCACATCGCCTGAAGACGCCGTACAATCTCTGCGGCCCTTTGCCGGCTTGGTCCAGGACCTCTCCGTCAGCAGTGACCTCTACCACGATCGGGAGCTCCCCAGCCCGGAGGCGCACCATGCTCGAGCAGCGGCGAAGCAGCTCGAGATCCCATTTGGGGTCATCACCATTACGCAACCGGCGTTAGTCCCCGACTCCGGCGGCGTCACCGGACAGCTGCCACAATCCGAGTCGGGCGTGATGTACCGGGGTCGCGCCGCTGCAGAGCTCGCAAAACACGCGGACGGATCGCCGTCGGAAGACTTTCTGGAGTGTCCCTTCGAAGACCTCCGCGAGCCGGGCCGGGTGCACGTAGACTCCATCGGGAATCTGCATATCTGTCAAGGCATCTCGCTCGGCAATCTCTTCGAGACACCGCTGCGGGAGATTTGCGAGACCTACGACCCCGATACTCACCCAATCACGGGGCCGCTGCTTGAAGGGGGACCGCTACGGCTGGCCCGCCGCTACGAGGTTCGCTGTCTGGACTCGTACGCGGATGCGTGTCACATGTGCGACAGCATTCGCCAGGCGTTGCGCCCGCGATTCCCCAGCGTCCTTACGCCGGATCAGATGTACGGGGTGCCCGCCGGCGAATAGGACATGGCGGGGGTCTCGCCCCAACCCACATATTCTCTGCTCCACCCGAACCATCAGGCCGAACATCGCCCAGGCTCATCAATGGAGTGTACTCACCATGCACCGCCCTCTACTCCGTTCCCGACCCCTCCATGTACTGCTCACGATCGGCACGATCGCGCTCACTGCAGCATTGCCACTGGCCGCGCAGACCACCTCCCCCGCAGACGACGCGGGACTCCAGCGACTGGGTCGAGAAATCGCCCGGCTGGCGGAACACGGCGGTGGCGTGGTCGGCGTTGCGGCATTACACCTCGAAACCAACCGGTGGGTGTTCTTGAACGGGGAGAAACGTTTTCCCATGGCGAGCACCTACAAGGTACCCATCGCTGTCCAGCTCTTGAGTCGTGTCGATCGGGGCGAGATTGCATTGAGTGACATGATCGAGTTGGAGCCCGAGGACCTCCATCCGGGAAGCGGCACCTTGACCAGCCTGTTCGACGATCCGGGTGTGATTCTCTCGGTACACAACCTCCTCGAGCTGATGCTGTTGATCAGTGACAACAGTGCCACGGACCTGTCGTTGCGCGCAGCGGGAGGCCCGGAGGCCGTCAATGTGAAAATGGCACAGCTCGGCATCGACCGGCTGTCCGTCGACCGACCCACCTCCCTGCTCATTGCCGACTTCGTTGGCGTGCACGTGGCTCCCGAGGACGGCCGCCTGTCGATGGAGGAGTTTCAGAGGCTCGCCCGCGACCTCAATCCCGCCGCTCGAGAGGCAGCGGCTCGAGCGTTCTCCACGGACGAGCGTGATACCTCGACTCCCCACGCCATGGCGCGCCTACTCGAGTCCATCTGGCATCGGGAAGCGGTGGGACCTGAGAGCACCGAGCTGCTCCTGGATATCCTTCGCCGCGTCGAGACCGGCGCTGGCCGGATCAAAGGACTCCTGCCGCTCAATACGGTGGTGGCCCACAAGACCGGAACCATCGGGGGCACCACCAACGATGTGGGAATTATCTACCTGCCCGACGACACCGGTCACGTTGTCACGGTGGTGTTCGTCAAGGATTCGGAGTTGAACGCGGAACGGAGGGAGGCGGCGATCGCCCAGATTGCCCGGGCGATCTACGACTACTTTCTGTTCAACCCTGGATCGTAGCGGCGCGCGGCGCCTCGGAGGAGACTACCGCACCACCGGCAACTCGATCTTCGACGCGTACACGGCGTTGCGCTCCACAGTGATCACCGGGTCGCCGGTCGCGGGAATCCTGGCGAACAACCCGTCGTCTGCGCCGGCAATAGCGACCCGTAAGCGGTACCCGGCTCGCAGCAGGATCGATGTCGGTAGTAAGCCAAACGTCATCTCAGTCACTTCCCCCGGGACCATTGGCTCGCCGTCCGACTCTTCAAAGGAATGGTGCGGGATCAACAGTTCGTACGGTGGAGTCTCATCGGAGACCTTCCGATGCAGCGCCCGCAACTGGCCTTCCGTGACATACTTGACGCGATCGGACTCGTCGATGTACTCGAGGTAGACGAAGAACGCGCCGTCGGTGTGTGTGGAACTCACGTACAGGGTCACCACTGGATATCCGGTGATTTGAAGATCTTGATCCAGCGGGGCGCTCGTGTACGTGAGAAGCTTACGGTCCTCGACGGACCGCTCCGCATACTCGACTGGGCCGGTCAGCGCGGTGTGCCAGCGCGTGGCTTCTCCGGTCGTGGCGGTGAAATCGACGGTGTAGAGATCGCCGCCGCTGGCCGCCGTCGGCATGGCCGGTGAGAGCACGCTGCCGGCGTCGAGGTACCACGGTTCGGCTGTGGTCCCCTGAATGGGCCACACAGTGGTGCTCCCCCACTCTTCTGCTCCCATGGTGTAATAGTAGAGCACCTTCTCGCTGCCCCCGGGCGCATCCTCCTTGAGATGCCGGTCCAGGAAGTTCAGCACCTCGCGCCATTGTGTGAAACGATCCGGGGACGGCGGACTGCCGGTCTCCACGAACGGGCTGGCGTTTGCCCCCCCTCCGCCTGGCCATGCCCCAATGGTCACTTCCTGTGGATTACTGAGCGTGCGAAACCGTGTGATGGCCGCGTGGGCAGTAGAGTGATCCAGCCAACTCGCCCATGAGTACATCGCAACGTTGGATGCCTCCAGTCCCACCTTTTCGCTGTGCACACTCAACTCGTCGGCCGTAACTCCGAGGAATGACACCTCGTCCCGGTACGTAACCTGACTCAGCGCGGCGTAGATGTCCCCGTTTCCGGCATGCTCCGCCACAGCCTCCGCTAGCATCGCGCCGTTGCGATCGTCATCGACTGGCTTCACGTGCCGGCTCGGCTCGCCGGGAAACTCATTCCGATCCAATGATTGAGCGAATCCGCTCCAATTGGCTATCATCCAATCCGAGAATATCCCACCCGGGAAGAGAATGTCCGTGTACAGGTCGTACTGATTGAAGGGGGAGACGGCCGCCCGCACGGCTGGATGCTCCGTCGCCGCGAGCAATTGTGCCGAGTGATCCCCGCTTGCTCCCACTCGCCCGTTGGACCAGCTCTGCTGGACAACCCAATCCACCACTTCCGCATAGTCCGAAATGGCGGCTTCCGTCCACGGGTAGGGCCAGTTTCCGTAGGAGGCCCCCGTTCCCCGTTCGTCGAAGATCACATACGCGTACCGCCGGACAACAGCGTCGATAACGTCCTGATCCAGATC
The DNA here is from genome assembly GCA_039588255.1 of Gemmatimonadota bacterium. Taxonomy (GTDB): domain Bacteria; phylum Gemmatimonadota; class Gemmatimonadetes; order Gemmatimonadales; family GWC2-71-9; genus B3T1B10. Next base: position 101,754 of record JBDHAF010000001.1, read on the forward strand.
CGCTCCCGCCTCCGCACGCCAACCCCGTGTCATCTCCACGACGGCGGGAATACGCTCCCCGTCCGCCGACGGGTACGGTATCATCACGTCCACTGCGATTTGCACGCCGTCGGTCATCGTCAAATAGTTCGACCGCGTGTTGATGCCAGTGACTGGAAGCGAATCGATCACGATGACGTCCGTCGTGATCTCCGTTTCCGGATCGCACGCGACGCCCGACAGCGCACATGCGGTCAAAAGCGCCGACAGCCGGATTGACTCGAGTCGTTGCATGGTCATGTCCTCAAAACTCCCAGCGTGCGCCGATGGTCGGCAATATGCCTATCAAGGCGTGCTGCTCCCGCACGACGTTGAGGGTGCCGGGAGTGACGCCATTGAGATTGTAGTCATACGCCTTGGCGTTTTCCCGATCGTAGACATTGAAGATGTCGAGGAAGACGGATAGCCGGCCCCGTCCCAAGGGAAAATGCCTTGACGCTCTGACATCGAGCCGGTGGTACCCAGGGAGCCGGTCGCCGTTGAGCGGTTCGAACGTCCTCGTGAAGTACGGGTACCCGGCGGCCGTCGAGTCGACGGTCCATTGCTGCGGCGTGATCGGCCACCCCGTGTGGAATTGCCACGCCCAACTCAACGACCACATGGCATTCGGTCGGTACGCGAAGTCGAACTGGACGGCATGTCTCTCATCGTACGGCCGCGGCACCCACTCGGCATCGATCTCGTCCACGGCCTCCGCAAGCGCGTAGCCTGCGGACCACGCGAACTTCCCTCCCACATCGTGCTTCGCGAAGAACTCGATACCCCGAGCCTCGCTGCGCGTCGGATCGAGGCGAACGCGGTCGTCGGGGCCCTCCTCCCAAACCGTTTCATACTGTGGCTCGAGACTACGGTACTCCGGCCGTGGATCGGTGACCAAGCGCTGGTACGCTTCGACACGGAAGGACGTACCATCTCGCAGCCGCTGCTCCAGACCCACGATGCGATGCTCGGCGCGCTGGGGAGCGTAGAACGTAGCGTCACCGTCGGCCACCATGAGCTCGTGTACCCCGTGGGACTGAAAGAAATATCCCCATGCGCCCCGCAATGTGGTCCTGCTAGCGAGTTGCAGCGCCAGGTTCACCCGGGGACTGACCATGTCGTCGCCGGTGTGGGACTGGTGGTCGTATCGCACGCCCACCTCTGCGGTGACAGCCTCCACGGGACGCACCCGGTTCGACAGGTAGAGGCCCACCTCCGTTCCGGAGGGATCTGCGGTCACTATGAGCGTATCGGTCACCGGATAGAACTGGGGCGCAAAGGGATTCTCGGTTTCCGGGAGAAACTCTGTGTACCACCGGAAGTAGTCGTACTCGGCAAATCCTCTCTTGAGATCGAAGCCCCATTTGACGAGCCAGCTCGCCGACGCCATGAGGCTCCAATCCTGCTTCATGCCGATGACGTCAAACGTCTCGTCGTGGTCGACGAGCAAGTTCTGAGCACCTTCTCCGCCGTCGAAGAAGTCGATGCCGTCTCGGGTCCGATTCATCCGTCCAACCGAGAGCATCGTCTCCGTGGTCAGGGCATCCGTGAATCCGGCGTGCCAGCTCACCCAGCCGTAGTTGCTGTTGTACTTGCTGTCGAGTTCGGTGGCGTCCTCTTCTACGACGGCAAAGTCATCTCCCGCGTGGAGGAGGTGAAACGAAACAAGGTGGTTGGGGTTGAGCTGATACTGAGCTTTGGCGAACACGTCGTAGTACATCGGGGACAGTTCCACGCCCGGATCCGTCGCATTGGTGATCGCCAAAATGAGGTCCAGATAGCCGCGACGCGCCGAGGCGAGCCATCGCCCCTTGCCTCCTCCAAAGCCCCCCTCACTCTTGACCGACACGTTTTGGAGACTCAGGCCGATCGTGGTGGTTGTACGGTCGATGGGAGTCGTCGTTCGCATGCCGAACACCCCTGCCAACTTGTCGCCGTACTCGGCAGTGAACCCGCCGGTCATGAGATTGACGCCGTTCACCGACTCGACGTCGATGATACTGAACCCGCCGTCGATTTCCTTCAGGTGAAACGGCTCGTACACCTCGAGGCCGTCCAGCGTCTGCAGTACCTGGTCACTTGCACTACCCCGAATGTGTATCTTGGCGGAAATGTCGTCAGAGGCGACTCCCGGGAGTCGGTGCATCGCACGATAGATATCCTCCCCGAATCCCGGCCGGGTACGAATGTCCTCCCGCGTCATCGTTTGTTGTGTAATCACATCGCCGGCATCGAGAATGGCGTAGGTGCTGGGTGAGACGACGATGTCGGCCAGGCGAATGTTTGCTCGCTCCAGATACACGACGGTCGGATCTGCGTTGGGTTGCCCCACCCGGACGCCCATCAGGCGAGCCGCTCCGTACCCCACCGCTCGAACGGTCAGGTCATAGAGCCCCGCGTCGAGCGACACCGTAAAACGCCCCTGGGAGTTCGTGCGGGCATCGCCCATTCGGCCCAGAATGCGTATCCAAGCGCCGACGACGGGCTGGCTATCCGCCGCAGATCGCACGAAGCCGACGAGTGCTGCTATCTGCGGGGAGGATTGCGAGCCGACGACAACATCACCGTTGGTGGCTCCATCCGATTGGTCTAGCTCCGCAACAGGTGCGACAATCACGCGGTTTGCGGTCTCGGCGTAGGCCAGCTGCGTCCTCCGCAGTAGGGAATCCAGTGCCTCACCTACCGTCACGCTCTCGCAGGAGCAGCTCACCGATCCGTATTGACGGGCGAGGTCCGGGCTGAAGGCAAGGGACACGCCCGATCGCAATTGCAGCTGGCTTAGCGCCGCGTCCAGGGACACGTTGTGCACGTCGAGGTGTGCCTGGCGTCGCAAGAGAGTCCCAGGGTTGCGACCGCCGATCTGTTGCCCCGTCGCGGCAGATGTTGCGGCGCACGCGAGAATCACCGCGAGCAGGCGGGTAGTCAATCTCATCGGTCCACCTCGACGGTCTCACCGATGGTGCATTGGGCGCCGACCACCCGGCACACCGTACTCACGACATCCTCCAGGGGCTCGTTCCCGAACCACGCCGTGACCGATCGCTGCGCCAGCACCGAATCCTCGACGGCAAACGGAACGTCGAAATAGACACTGACCTCTTCGGCCACTTGGGCGAACGGTGTCGCCTGGAACATGAGGAGTCCCTCCGGCCAATCGAGGAGATCCCACACATTCGCACCCTCTGGGGCAGTGGGCGCCGCACCATCGACGATGTGGCTCACGGCGCCTTTCCCAACCTCCACTTCCGCTCCACTCGCTGCGAGCCGCACCCGGCCTTCTACCACAACCAGTCGCAGCGAGTCGGGATTTGCCTTGATCTCGAACCGCGTTCCCAGCACCTCGGCGGTTCCGCTGCTCGTGCGCACGACGAAAGGCTGGGTCGAGTCGGTTGCCACGGCGAAGAAGGCCGTGCCGTCGAGCTCCACCGAGCGTTGGCTCGCGCCACGCAGGCGGATGGTGCTATTGGGGGCCAACCGAACGACACTACCGTCCGCCAGGGGCACGGTGGCGGTCTGTCCCGCCCCCGTCCGGAACGTCACGTCGGAGGCCCGACTGTCCCACACCCCAACGCCCACGGCGATCAGGACGGTGGCGGCCGCCGCCCAGGTCCACGCGAGGTATCGCATCCGCGGACGGCGCTGGTGCGGGATCGCCCCCCCACTGCGGCGCTCCGCCAGGGCGATTACGTCCTTGGCCGAGGGAGCCGGCGGCAGGACCTCCTGGCTATCGGTGATGCCGGTGAGGTTCCACGCGTGCGCGAACTCCTGGAACGTCCGCTCGTTCTCAGGCGTCGCCTGGCGCCAGCGCTCTAGCTTCAACTCCTCCAGCTCGCTGGCCTCACCGCTCAAGACTCTGACAATGGACTCTTCCACTGGACCGTCATCCGTATAAGTCACCCCCTATACGGACGACGGGAGGGCCTTCTACCAACGCCTCTTCTCAGGCGCTGCGGTGCTCCGCCGAGTCGGCCTCGGGAGCCGGGGTGGGATGGGATCGGCCGTAGAAGTGGGGTGCCAGAGCCGTTCTGAGGTCGGCAAGGGCCATGCTCAGATGGTTGGCCACCGTTTGGGGGGCGAGATCCAACACCTGGGAGACTTCCTTGTAAGACAGGCCTTGGTGCCGCACCAGGAGGAATACGTCGCGGCGCCGCTGGGGCAGCGCACTCACCGCGTCGGCCACTATATCACTCAGCTCGGCGTTGTCGAGGTCGTGAGCCGGGGAACTGCCCGGGACCTCCGGGGCGCGACTGTCTGCCCGCTCCCGCGCCGCCCTGCGCCGCCCCTCGTCCAGGGCCGCGTTCCGTGCCATGCGGAAGAGAAGTCCCCGCACCGACCCCGATGCCTTCAGTGTCCCGCGGCGCTCCCACAGCCGGACAAAGGCCTCCTGCGCCGCATCCTCCGCGGCATCCATTCCCCCCGAGAGCCCGGCCACATAGCGAACCACCGGCTTCCAATAACGATCGATCAGCGTGGCCAGGGCATCTTGGTCGCCGTTGCGAATGCGGGGCAAGAGTTCGAAATCGACGTGGTCCACCATTATTCCGACTGTTCGATCTTGGGGGATGATACGATGACTCGCGGCGAATGTTTCATTGTGAAGAGGTCTTGATTCACCCACGACAGCCCAAGGCCTCCCGATACTGAGGAATGAAGGCTGCGTAGGCATCGAGGGCCTCGATGACCTGTCGGGCAACATCAGGAAACGCTGCCCGGCCTATGGTCGTTGCTTCCCGCGACCGGGCGATTGTCTCTTCCGCCCGATCGACCAGGTCGCAGGTTCGTTGTTCACGAATCTCGGTGTCGAGCCGTTGCACCACATAGAAGAGCGCCAGGCCGTTCAGCGAGTTGGCTCGCTCGTGCATCCGGCCGTCCTCGTCGAAGTGGATGGCCTTCTCAAGCCATGAGGATGCCGTCTCCGGCGCCCGACGGGTCTGAACGAGTTGGGCGGCCGGATTGAAATACATCGTTGCAATCGTCTGCCGCGTGTCGCGGTCGTCTCTCCGGGCAGCCACCGTGGCCAACAGCGAATCGGCCCTGTACAGCGCCCCCGTATCGAGTGGGGTAGCGGAGTCGGCAAGTGACGTGGCGCCGGTCAACACATGGGCTGCGGCAAGAAGCGGGCGGACCTCGGTGGTGTCCTCCACCCACAGTCGCTCGTAGACGGCGACCGCCGAGTCACCGTCTCCGGCACCACCCAGCGCACCGGCGTGAGCCATCCAGAGTGAGCGCACCGCACGCCGCGCGAGGCGGGCAGCCTCCTCGGCCTCCTCGAGTGTTTGCTGTGCATGCTGAACTGCCTCCATGGTCCATTGCAGGATTCCGCTTGCGTCACCGATGTTCTGCGCCGCACCGATGATCCGGTAATAGAACGTCGTATCGCCGGCCAATCCGGGGTCCACCTGGTACTGCCGCTTCAATGCCTCGAATTCACACCGCCACAACTCTCGGTCAAGACACACGCGGGAGATCATTCTGAGGAGCTCGAGGCTCTCGTCCTCATGGGCGGCCTCGGTACGCACCGCGGTGAGCGCCGAGTCGGGCTCTCCCGCCGAGATCCAGTTCCACACGACCTGGGTGCGCAGGTTCGTGTTGTCCGGCTCCCGCCGCAGTTGCCTGGCCAAGAGCACCGTGGCGCTCAGGGTGTCTCCGTTTTGAAGATGGAGGATGGCCAAACGGCGTTGCGCATCCGTCAGGCTCGAATCACCACTCAGAGCCTGTCCGTAGACCCGGATGAGGCTGTCCAGCGGTTGATCCGTCAATTCGAACACCGAGGCTTGACACAGCGAAGCCACAGCGTGGTTGGGCACCAATGCCCGAGCTTCGCTCGCATGGACGATCGCCTCCGGGTACAGACCCGCATCGCGAGCATCGTAGCAGGCCCGGGCGCGGTAGGCGGCGGTCCAGAGATCCCGCAGTGCTTCCCGCACGGCCGGCATGATGCTGTCGGGCTCCAACACCTGACCACCCCGGACCTCGACCGATCCAGAGTAGCCCGTTCGCGTACGGGATCTGATACGGAGCTCCAGGACAATATTGGGATCCCTCGTGATCAGACCCGTCATGTAAGCGTCTGCGGCGAACGCGAGGGCGAGCCACTCCGCCTCTTCCTCCCTGACGAAACTGTCGCAGGAGTAGTTGTACGCCCGCAACACCGTACACATCTCCCGGTGTGAGACCACTCGTCGCTCCGGGGATCGGGCAACTTCACGGCGCAATTCCTCTGCCAGGTCCAACGCGAACGCAGAATCCACAGGATCGGATGCAACGGGAGGAGCGACCAACAACAGATGGCCTTGATACTGCGCCGAGGCGGTTCCCTGGCTCGGTGCCATGATCGCGGCAACGACCACCGCCCAGGTTGGTGTCGTCTTCATCATCTCCACACTCGAGTCGTAGATGAAAGGTCTTCCTGAATACGAACGACTGAGGGGGGCTCTACTAAGACAACTCAATTGGTAGGGATCCGGGCGTTCGTTCGTTAATAGGGTAAGGTGGCTCTTGGGCAAATCTGCCACGCGACGTGCTACGCCCCTTGCCGCCCGGCAAGTGGCTCACCGGAGGGGACGAGCGGGACCACGCAGAGCCCGGCGTAGCACGTCGCTCCCATCCCCCTCAGCGGCAATGACTTACCAGACGAACATCACTGACGGATGACCCATGGTTGATGAGGCCTGCGCCTCTCTAGCGACTAGGCTCTCTGCAACGTTTATTGAGCTGCTCCGAAACGCAGCGGACGTAGAGTCATGGCCGAAGACACCTCCAACATCACCCAGGCACTGGTGGATCTGAGCGAGGGCGACAAGAGCGCTCTCGACCGGCTCTTTCCCCAGGTCTACGACCACCTGCGTCGGGTGGCCGAGCGGGAGCTGCGGAGGGAGCGGCCCGACCACACCCTCTCCCCCACCGCCCTGGTCCACGAAGCGTACATGAAGCTCGCTCAGCTGGACCGCATCAACTGGCAGGGCCGCGCGCATTTCTTCGGCGCCAGCGGCAAGGCGATGCGCCGCATCTTGATCAGTTACGCGCGAATGAAAAAGGCCGACAAGCGGGGAGCCGGCGCAGAACATGTGCCTATTGAAAACGCGCTGGTCGCCGCGCAGACCCGACCTGCGGACCTGCTCGCCCTCGACGAGGCCCTGTCCAAACTCGAACAGCGAAGTGAGCGTCAGGCCCAGATCGTCGAGTGTCGGTTCTTCGGCGGCATGGGCGTGGCCGAGACTGCAGCGGCCCTTTCCATCTCTCCGGCCACGGTGAAGCGGGACTGGACCATGGCCCGGGCCTTCCTCAACCGGGAACTCACCAGTGGCTGAACGCGACGGCGTCGGCCCTGCGGCCGCCCCTGGCTAGGTGCCCGACAAAGGCCCCTCACGACTCGGTTGGACGTGAGGGGCCTGATTACGGCTCACCGCCTTCTGATCACACCTCGAGGTCGTGCAGCTCATCCTCCAGGAGTCGTTTCTCATCCTCCGACAATCCCACATCGACCTCGACACCAGACGCGGCGGAAGCAACTGCCGCCACCTTGTGCGCACGGTGCAGGAACATCGCCAGGAGGGTGCCGCCCGCGGCGATGAGCGCGCCGGGGAGTACGTAGCCCACCAGGTTGAAGCCCTCGGGCGTCATCATCAGGAACTCTTCACCGTGCTCGGTGACGTATGCCTGAATGATCTCCTCGGCGGTCATGCCGGCGGTGGCATGCTGCACCATCGAGGCATGGTGTTCGGGCCAGTAGCCGCAGCTGAAGTCGACCATGCGGCACTGGTACACCGTGTGAGAACAGCCGCAGGTGCAACGGACCCTGCTCTCCACGGCGATGACGAAGGGGTCGTTGTCGTACGGGGTGCTAAAGAGCTGTCCCGGGACCGGCTCGAACCGCTCGCCGCCCTCCCTAAACGGGGACCCTTCCATGCGATCCTGAGGGTCCTGGA
>JBDHAF010000002.1:0-101743 GCA_039588255.1 Gemmatimonadota bacterium
CAGTTCACTGCCTTTGCGGTGATGCTGTTGGCGGAGCGCGGCAAACTGTCGTTGGACGACGATGTCCGCGAGCACATTCCCGAGCTTCCGGACCTCGGTGAGACGGTCACCGTTCGGCACCTTCTCACCCATACGTCGGGCTACCGGGAGTTCCTCAATCTCCTGTCCATGACCGGTCGCAGGCTGGACCACGGCGATTTCATCGACCGCGAAGAGCTGATCTCGATCGTTCAGCGTCAGCCCGCTCTTCAGAACGCACCCGGAGCAGAGTGGAATTACAACAACACCGCCTTCGGGCTGGCGGCGGTCATCGTGGAGCGGATATCCGACATGACGTTCCCCGAATTCATGGCGGAGAACGTTTTCGGGCCCATCGGCATGACCCGGACCATGGTCCGGCCAAGTCCCGAGCATATCGTCGAAGGGAAGGCCGAGGGTTACACGCCGGGAGATGACGGTACCTATCGGGTAATAGGTGACCTGGGTGGGGCCATCGGCGCCGGCGGAATCTACACCACGGTTGGCGACCTCCAGAAGTGGGTCGAGAACTTCTCGAGCGCCGAAGTGGGCAGCAAGCAGATCTTCGAGCAGATGATGACCTCGTATGTGCTCACCAATGGGGACTCCACGGGATATGGCTTTGGTCTCAGGATCGGCGAGCAACGGGGACTGACGCGCGTGCAACACGGGGGTGCGGACGTAGCTCATCGCTCCATGTTGGCCTACTACCCTGAGATTGGCGCCGGCATCACGACCCAGAGCAATCACGCATCGTTCGACGGATCCATCGCATTCCGCCTGGCCGAGGCGTTCTTCGGGGACTACATGGCCCCCGAGGAGTCGGCGGCGGATAACGAGGAGAGTGTTTTCGATCCGTCGACGTACGACGCGGAAGCATTCGACGAGTTCGTCGGCCGATACGCATTGGACGCCAATCCGAACTTCATCGTCACCTTCTCTAGGGAGGGTGACACGCTCTACACCCAGGCGACCGGACAGAGCCGACTTGAAATCGTCCCGACGTCCGACTCGACCTTCGCCCTCATCGTGGTGGAGGCATCAGTCACGTTTCACCGCAATGCCGACGGTGAGGTCGACGCGCTCACGCTGCACCAAGGAGGGGAAGACCGAGCGACTCGCCTGGCCGACGACGCCGAGGAAGAGTGGGCTCCCACCGTGGAGGATCTCGGCGCTTTTGTAGGTCGCTACTTCAGCCAGGAAGTCGAGACCTTCTACACCGTCACGCTGGAGGAAGACCGGCTCGTGCTTCAGCAGCGGAGGATGAACGACCGCAACCTGAATCCCGGCGCCGTGGACACGTTCGCCGGGGGCGGCATGGAGGTGTCGTTTGAGCGGGACCGCAATGGGCAGGTGATCGGCTTCTACATGTCCAATACCCGGACCCGTGGGGTGCGCTTCGAACGCGTGGACTGAGGCTCCAAACCCGTCAAGCCGCCGTTTGCGCCAAGGCCGACCTCGCCCTAGACTCCCAAGTCCACGGGAGACTTGTCATGGCCACAAGCACTTACAAACCAACGCCTTACGAGTTCGAGGCCCTGTCCCCTGACGAGATGGTCCGTCGGGGCAGGGCGTTCTTCAAGTCCATGAGTCGCCGCCGCTCGGTGCGGGACTTCTCCACCGAGGCGCCCCCTAGGGAGTGCCTGGAGCTGGCCATCCGGACCGCCGCGTCGGCGCCGTCGGGGGCCCACCGGCAACCGTGGAAGTTCGTCTTGATCGACGACCCGGACCTCAAGAAGGCGATTCGGCTGGCAGCGGAGGAAGAAGAGCGTGAGAACTACGACAACCGGTTTCCTCCGGGGTGGCTGCAGGCGCTGGCACCCCTGGGCACCACGGGCGACAAGCCGTTTCTGGAAGAGGCCCCGTACCTGGTGGTGGTCTTCAAGGAGTCGTACGGCGTGGACGACGCCGGCGAGAAGATCACCAATTACTACGTGAACGAGAGTGTGGGCATCGCGTGCGGTCTGTTCATCGCAGCGCTCCACACCATGGGGCTGATGACGTTGACGCACACGCCGAGCCCCATGGGATTTCTCTCGGAACTGCTGAAGCGTCCCCCCAACGAGAAGCCGTATATTCTCTTCCCGGTCGGATACCCGGCCGAAGGCGCTCAGGTGCCGGATCTGAAACGAAAGAGCTACGAGGAAGTAATACAGGTAAACGACGGGGAGTAAAATGCTTGATTCCATTCGATCCTTCTTCAGCGCAAAGATGGAGGCCCCCGAGGCCACCGATGAGAGCGGTGAGACCACGGTGGGGCACCCTTCATTGCAGGTTGCCGCCTGCGCGCTCCTGCTGGAGATTGCGTACGCCGACGACGAGTTTGCCGACTCGGAGCGGGCCCACCTGGAGAACGCGGTGCAACGCCACTTCGGGCTGGATCCCGAGACGGCGGAGCAGCTCATCGCCTTTGCCGACGGCGAGCGGCGCAAGGGCGTGGATCTCCATCAATTCACCCGCTTCATCACCGAGAGCTACGACATGGCCCAGAAGATGGTCTTGCTGGAAACCATGTGGGGATTGGTGTACGCCGACGGCGTGGTGGCGCAGCATGAGACCCACCTGATGCGGAGGCTGTCTCATCTCCTGGACGTGAAGGCCGCCTACCTTTCGGAGGCCAAGAAGCGGGCCGAGCTGAGGCACGACTGACACCATAAAACCATGCAAGACAACGATTTAACCACTCGACTCCGAGAGCACTGTCGGGCGGCGGGCCTGTTCCCCGAGCCAGGCCTAGCCCTCATAGCGGTGAGTGGCGGCCCCGACTCGGTGGCGTTGCTGGATCTCATGGTGCGCATCGCACCGGCGTTCGGGCTCCGGCTGGCGGCGGTGCACGTGGATCACGGCATCGCCGAGGAGAGCCCGGACGTGGCGGAACAGGTCATGGGGTTGGCCGCGCAATACGAGCTGCGTGGTTACGTGTCGGTGCTGCACCTCGGCGCCGATGCGTCGGAGACCCAGGCGCGACACGGACGGTATGCGGCGCTCCGGGAGTGGCAGCAACGCCTCGACGCTCGGTACCTGGTAACGGCCCACCACGCCGATGACCAGATCGAGACGGTGCTGTTTCGCCTGTTTCGCGGCACCGGCCTCGCGGGGCTCGCGGGTATCGCCGAGCAGGGTCCCCAAGGGTTGGTGCGTCCCCTCCTCCCGTTTCGAAAGGAGGAGGTCGAGGCGTGGTCGGCCGGAGCGAGCCGCCGGGGTTTCGCGGTTCATACCGACCCCGCCAACATCGACCCGCGTCACCATCGTTCGTGGATCCGGGGCGAGCTACTCCCGGTGGTGCGGGAGCGGTTCGGGGGCGAGGTGGAGCACCACTTGCTAGACGTGGCCCACCACGCGGCGGAGGACCGGTCGGCGTGGTCGGCGGTCCTCCGGGCCCTGCCGGCCCTCGAGTTCCAGGCCGAGGCCGGGGTGGGGGAAATCGCCTGCGGTCCCCTCCTGAAATACGATAAGTCCTTGGCAGAGGCTCTCTTACGGGCGTTGGCCCGGGAAGCCGGGTGCGTTCTGGGTCCCCGCCGGGCCGCTCGCCTGTGGGATTTCGCCCGGCGGGCGCCCAGTGGTCGGCATTTCGAACTGGGCCAACACTGGGTGGCGGAGACCGCGTTCGGGCATCTGCGCATCTTTATATTAAAGGAACCCGAGGAGCACTCCGACCGTACATCCGTCCGCTGGGGCGACGGTGACGAGGGGCGGGTACGATGGGGTCGGTGGGAGCTTCGCTGGAGCCGGGAGCGGGCCGGCACGCCGGCGCGTGACGCCGTCGTCACGTGGGTTACCCAGGGCAACGGCGAGATTCGCGGGCTCCTCCCCGGTGACCGGATTCTGCCGTTAGGCGGCAATGGGCACCGAAGGGTGAGCCGCGTCTTGATGGAGCGGCAGATTCCCCGCTCGGAGCGTAGGTCGTATCCCTTGCTCATCCGGGGGGACGATGTGATCTGGTTGCCGGGAATCTGCCGCTCGAGCGTGGCGGTGCCCGCGACCGGGGAGAAGGCGACGAGGCTCGAAATCGCCGCTGCCGGGGACGCCTAGGTGGAACGGCACGTAGACCGGGTGGTATTCCATGAAAAGGCCATTCAGCAGCGTGTGTCGGAGCTGGCAGGCGAGATCGGAAGCCACTATCGGGACGGGGAGCTCCTTGTCATTGGCTTGCTGAAAGGAAGCTTTATCTTTCTGGCCGATTTAGTCCGGAGGATCCCGCGGCCGCACAAGGTGGACTTCTTGGTAGCCGCGTCCTACGGCGACGAGACGTTTTCTTCGGGAACGGTGCGGTTGCTGTACGACCCGGAAACCGAATTAGAGGGGAAGCACATCCTGCTTGTGGAGGACATCGTCGAGACCGGGAACACGCTGAATCATGTCTGTCGTTTGATATGTAGGCGGAGCCCAGAGAGTCTCGAGACTTGCACTTTGCTTCACAAGCGCATCGCGGCCGGCCTGGAGGTCGAGCCGCGCTTCGTCGGGTTCGATGCGCCACCCGTGTTCCTCGTGGGATACGGCTTGGACCATGCAGAAGATTTTCGGCATCTGCCGTATATTGCCACTATCGAGGAATAGCGAATGGCTGATCGGTCTCCACCACCCAAAGGGAAAATGAACTGGAACTCGGCGAGCAAGAACCTCGTGTTCTGGATGCTCATCGTGCTCCTCTCGGTTGCGTTCTACCGGATGACGGTGCGAGGGCGGGACGACCACGAAGAAGTCCCGTACACCACGTTCCGGGCGCAGCTCCAAGACGGCAACATCGCCTCCGTGGAGATCACGGACGGTAAGTTCGTCCAGGGTGAATTCAGGCGAGACATCAGCGTAGAAGGCCGCGCGGTGCGCGAGTTCAGCGTCGTCCTCCCGATTCAGGATTCCGAGGAGCTGCTGGCAACCCTCGAGGAGCAGGAGGTGACGATTACCGGGAAGGTCCCGCGGCCGTCCTTCGGTACCATTTTCCTGAACCTGCTGCCGTGGATCATTCTCATCGGTCTGTGGATCTTCTTCTTCCGCCAGGTACAGCAGGGTGGCAACCGGGCGTTCCAGTTCGGCCGCTCGAAGGCCAAGCTCCTCACCGGTGACACGCCCAAGGTCACCTTTGGCGACGTCGCCGGCGCCGACGAGGCCAAGGTGGAGCTCGAGGAGATCATCGAGTTCCTCAAGGATCCCCAGAAATACCAGCGCCTGGGGGGCAGGCTTCCCAAGGGCGTGCTCCTGGTGGGCGCACCGGGAACGGGGAAGACCCTGTTGGCGAGGGCGGTGGCCGGCGAGGCGGCCCGTCCGTTCTTCTCGATGTCGGGCTCCGACTTCGTCGAGATGTTCGTGGGCGTCGGGGCGTCCCGCGTGCGTGACCTGTTCGAGCAGGGCAAGGCCCATGCACCGTGCATCATCTTCATCGACGAGATCGACGCGGTGGGTCGCCACCGTGGGGCGGGCCTCGGCGGTGGTCACGACGAGCGGGAACAGACTCTCAACCAGCTGCTCGTGGAGATGGATGGCTTCGAGTCCAACGAGGGCGTGATCCTCATTGCCGCCACCAACCGACCCGACGTCCTCGATCCGGCGTTGCTCAGGCCGGGGCGCTTCGACCGGCAGATAGTGGTGGACATGCCCGACATTCGCGGCCGGGAGATGATCCTCAAAGTGCACGCGAGGAAAATTCCCTTGGCCGACTCGGTCAAGTTGGGGATCACGGCCAAGGGAACGCCGGGGCTCGCCGGCGCCGATCTGGCGAACATCGTGAATGAGGCCGCCCTCCTGGCGGCGCGACGCAGCAAGCAGCGCGTGGAAATGGCGGACCTGGAGGACGCCAAGGACAAGGTCATGCTGGGCATCGAGCGGAAGAGCTTGGTGCTGTCCGACGAGGAGCGAAAGCTCACGGCGTATCACGAGGCCGGTCACGCCATCGTCAACCTGCTGATGCCGGGGCAAGACCCGATCCACAAGGTGACCATCGTGCCCCGCGGCCGGGCGTTGGGATTGACGTCCGCCCTGCCGGAAGAGGACCGTCACAATCACACCCGGGAGTTCATGCTGGGCAAGCTCGCCATGGCGTACGGCGGCCGTGTCGCAGAGGAGCTCATCTTCGGGCCCGCGAAGGTCACCACCGGGGCGGCCCAGGACATCCAGCAGGCCACCGAGATGGCCCGCCGCATGGTGACCCAGTTTGGCATGAGCGAAAAAGTGGGTCCGGTGGCCGTCGGCGACCGGGAGCACCAGATCTTCCTCGGCCGGGAGATCTCACAGCGGCACGAGGTGTCGGCCAAGTTGGCGGAGCTGGTCGACAGCGAGGTGAAGAGCTTCCTCGATGAGGCCTACCGGAATGCGACCGAGATCCTCACGCACAATATGGAAGTGCTCCATGCCATGGCGGCCGCATTGCTCGAGCGGGAGACGCTGGAGCGCGACGACGTCGAGTTGCTCATCGTGGGGAAGGAGCTTCCGCCCCCGCCGGCCGTGGCGGAAACCCCGGAATCGCCGCCGCCGCTGCCCAGCGGTGAAGCGCGGCCCTCGGGAGCGGGCCCCGTTCTCGGAACCCCGCCTCCGAAACCGGCAGGCGCGTGAGGGTCAACGCCCTCACTCCGCGAGAACCATCCGCAATACGTGACGCGTTGGCGCGACGGGGTCTGGAACCCGGTCGCGCCGACGTCGTTGTACGCGGTCTCGGCTCCGTAGCCCTGCTGTTCGACGCGGTGGACGGAGCAGACCGGGAAGGGTTGGACGAAGCCGCCAAGCGCCTCGGCCTCGAGTGCCTCACCGGCGACGGCTGGGCCCTCCTCTCAGGCAGTGCGGCCGCCTTGGCGGGGCTCATCCGAACCGGTGCGTCCCCCTTGCCCGCCGACACGGCCGCGGAAATCGGTCGCCTCCTCCGGAGCACGGTGGAGCCGCCGACGGCCTGGGAGATGGCCCGCGGCACCATTCACCTGGAACGTCCGGTGGTCGTGGGCATCGTCAACGTGACTCCCGACTCGTTCAGCGACGGGGGCCGGTTTCTGAACCCCGAAGACGCCGTGGCCCACGCAGAGCGCCTGGTGGCGGACGGTGCGGCGATGATCGACCTGGGTGGCGAGTCCACCCGGCCCGGCGTATTAGAGCAGCTCCCGCCGGCGGAGGAGTGGCGCCGCCTCGAGCCGGTGCTGGGGGAGTTGGCGCGCCGGTTTCCCTCCCTCCCGGTGAGCGTGGATACGGTCAATCACCAGACCGGCCGCCGGGCCCTCGAGCTGGGCGCCTGGGCCTTGAACGACGTCTCGGGCCTCAGATTGGATGCCGACATCGCGTCGGTGTGTGCGGAGCACGGCGCCGGCCTCGTCCTCATGCACTCCCGGGGGCATCTCAGCGAGATGGCCACCTACGAGCACGCCGAGTACGACGACGTCGCCACCGAGGTCGCCGGCGAGTTGCAGCGTGCGATCGGTAGCGCGGAGGCCCGGGGATTGGGACGCGAGCATATCGTCCTCGATCCCGGCTTGGGGTTTGCCAAACGCCCGGAACACAATTACGCTGTGCTGCGCGGGCTGACCGTCCTCACGGCTCTGGGCTTCCCGGTGATGGTGGGACCGTCGCGAAAGCGGTTCCTGGGGCAGGTCATCGGTACCGAGGTGTCCGAGCGGGATAACGCAACCGCCGCGGCGTGTGTTGCCGCCTATTCGTTGGGCGCCACGCTGTTTCGGGTGCACGATGTTCACCGCGTGCGCGAAGCGCTGCAGATCGCCCACGCTATCCGAGATCCAGTATGTCCCTCGAGCAATTCAGATATCTGATACCAGGCCTTCGGGACATCATCGAGATCTTGATCGTTGCGTACGTGCTGTACCGCGTCCTGTTGTTCCTGGCCGGTACCCGGGCGCTCCAGATCTTGGTAGGGCTCGTTATGCTTGGACTGGTGTATGTCGGGGCGTCGGCGTTGAACTTCGGCATGATCTCATCGCTGTTGGGGGTCGTGTTCACATATGGAGCATTTGCGGCGATCGTGGTGTTTCAACCCGAATTGCGCACGGCGCTGTCACGCCTGGGGCGTTCCCGGGCCATGCGTTTCTTGACCCCGCAGGATACCGAGGGCGTGATCGAGGAGATCGTCGAAGCCGTGGAACGGCTGTCGCGAAGGGGTACGGGGGCCATCATCGCAGTGGAGGGAGAAACCTCCCTCAATGATTACCTGGAATCCGGGAAGGAAATGCACGCCCGGGTGTCCGCCGATTTGTTGACGACCATCTTCACCCCGTATTCGCCGCTGCACGACGGTGCGGTGATGATACGCGGGGACGGTATCATTGCCGCCGGGTGCGTGTTGCCGCTGACGCAGTATCCGGTGGAGGACAAATCACTGGGAACGCGTCACCGGGCCGCGCTGGGGTTGTCGGAGGAGACAGATTCGATCGTGATCGTGGTGTCCGAAGAAACATCAAAGGTGTCCATCGCGATCCGCGGCTTGTTGCATCGGGGCGTGACGCCGCAGCAATTGCAGGAAGTCCTTGCCGGCCAGACGTGGCCGTCCATCGACACGACGTCCGTGCCGGAACCGGCCGACGCAACGACTACTACATCCTGAGGCCAATGGCGAACGAGAGTAACAAGACGACGAGCGTCACAGACCAGACGCTGTTCCGATCGGCCATCGTGGTGTTCGTCGTCGTGTGGATTGGGTACGTCTGGACGCTATCCCCCACGGTGACTTTTTGGGATGCGGGAGAGTTTCTCGCCGCGGCAAAGATCCTCGGTGTTCCGCATCCTCCCGGCACGCCGGCGTTTGTCATGCTCGCCAATGTGTGGGGTACCTGGTTTCCGTTTGGCGGATTCGCCTATCGCGTGAACTTCATGAGTGCGGTGTTCAGCGCGGCAGCGGCGTCCTTCATGTTCCTCGTCGTTGCCAATGCCCTGCGACGGCATGCGAAGAGCGATGCCGATGCTGCCGATCCGGTGTTCGTCGTAGGCGGTGCGGTGGCGGCCGCCGTCATGTCCGCGTTCGTGTTCACGGTGTGGCAGAATTCCAACGAAGCCGAAGTGTACATGGTGGCGTCCTTCACCATCGCGGCGATCGCGTGGCTGGCGTCACTCTGGCGGAAACATCGCGGTACCTCCCGGGCGGCGCACCTGCTCCTGTTGATCATTTACCTCGGGTCATTCTCCCTCGGCAACCATCTCTTGGCGCTGCTGGTCGGGCCTGCACTCGTCGGCTTCATGTGGCACGTGCTCAAGACCGATCCGCTGCCCGACGAGGCGGATCGCAAGATCGAGTGGGCACAGTGGGCCGTTATCGGCGGTATTTGGGCGGTGCTCATCGGGAGCGGGCTTGGAAGCACGGCGATCCTCACGTTTTCCGGGCTGGTGTTCGTGGCGGCGGCGGTTTTCGCCATCACCACCGGGGGGGCGCTGTTCACGGCTTCGGTGGTGGTCATCGCCGCGGTCGGTGTATCGACGTACACGTACCTTTATATCCGCGCGGGTCTCAATCCGATGATCAACGAGGCGGACCCGTCAACCTGGGAATCGCTCTTGGCGGTCATCCGCCGCGAGCAGTACCCGCCGCGTCTCCCCACGGACAATCCCATCTATCCGTCGGGCCCCGGGAATCCGGGACGGACGTTCACCCTCATCTGGCTCCAGATCATCAACTACCTGCAGTACTTCGACTGGCAGTGGTCCAACAGCCTCTCGACCGCCGAGTCGGTGTTCGCCAAGGCGCGTTTGCCGTTCACGATGGTGTTCACGTCGTTGGGGATCTACGGCGCCACCGTGCTGCGGCACAAAGACCGATCGGCGTTCTGGCTGATCCTGTTGATCTTCCTGATCACGGGCCCCGGTCTCGTCGGATACATGAATTTCAAGCCCGGGTTCTCGCTGGGATTCGACGCGTTTCCCGATTACAGCATGCACGAGGTCCGGGAGCGGGATTACTTCTTCCTGATCTCGTTTCAGGTCTGGGGTCTGTTTACGGGAATCGGGCTCGCGGGACTGTATCGCCTCGCCCGAGAGAAGCTGGAGGCGGCCTATCGGGAGAGTGGTGCCGCCGTGCCCGGCGGCCTCAAGGTCGCACCCGTGGTGTTCGTGATCGCGCTGTGCCCGTTTCTGTTGAACTACTCTGCCGCCAGCCGGGGTCACGGTCCCGAGGCCGGCCTGGCGCTAGACTTCGCGCGCAATCTGCTGAACTCCGTCGAACCGTATGGCATCATCTTCACCAACGGTGACAACGACACCTTCCCCCTGTGGTATGCTCAAGAGGTGGAGGAGATTCGACAGGACGTGTCGGTGGTGAACCTGTCCCTGGGCAACACGCGCTGGTATGTGAAACAGCTGCGGGACAACGCGGTGCGGGAGTTCGATCCGGAACAGGCGCCGTGGTACGCTGCCGATATTCCGGCCACGCCGCCGGGCCAGCTGCACACGTTGACCGACGACGTCATCGACACCGGCATGATGCCCCAATTGCTGCGAGACAGCCTGCCCTTCAATCTCGGGCGCATTCGACACGCCTTCCCGCCCAACTCGGCCCTCTACATGAAGGACTGGCTGATGCTGCGGCTGATCGTCGAGAACGCGGGTGAGCGGCCCATCTACTGGTCCACCACCGCGGGCAGCAGCAATTGGCTGGGTCTGGACGACTATATGATTCAGCAGGGGATGGCACTGCGGCTCTACGTGGCGGAAGAACCGGACATCGACCGGCTTGCCCCCGGGCTGTGGGTTCCGGTGGACGTGCCCCGGACGGATTCCTTGGCGTGGGAGATCTACGACTACGCCGGCCTGTTCGAGGTGGATTCGCTGGCCTTGGACCCCACCAACCGCAACATCGCCGGGAATCTGAGCCTGCCGTTCCTGGTATTGGGGGGAGCATATCAAGCGTTGGGGGAGAATCAGCGGATGGAGGAGAACTTCCTCCGGGCGTATCACCTCTCTCCCAATCCGGCGATCTTGTCGTTGCTGGCGGCCGCGTCCCAGGAGGTGCCCGGCACCGACGTCCCCGAGGCGGCACCGCTGGAGGTCTTCGACAGCTTGCTGCCGGTGGGCGAGCAGCCGGAGAGTCTGCTGCGAGGGATCGACACCACCAGCAATTAGGGAGCAGGTGGGCCACCCCCGGCCGTCCTCACTTCTTCCTACTCAGCGGCCCTTTTACATTAAAAGGCTATGAACGTCGCGCTTGTTCGGGACAACCTCGCACGGGTCCGCGAGGAGATCGACCAGATTCGATGCGCTGAGGGAGTCTCGGGAGAGGTGCGGATCATTGCGGTGACCAAGGGCCACCCTGTCGAGGCGATCTCGGTGGCCGAGGCCGCCGGCATCACCGATATAGGGGAGAATCGAATCCAGGAGGCGCTCGAAAAGCGGACGACTGCAGCCGATATCCCGGTCCGCTGGCATCTGATCGGTCACCTCCAGTCCAACAAGGCGAAGTTCGTGCCGGGCAACTTCTCCGTCGTGCATTCGGTAGATTCGACGAAGGTTGCGGATGCACTCGCCCGGGCTCTACGCCGGTGGGCGGGAGAGGGATCCACGGTGGAGCCCCTGCGGACATTGCTGCAGGTGAACGTCGCAGGAGAGCAGCAGAAGAGTGGTTGTGGGCCCGACGAAGCGGCAACGGTGGCGCACGAGGTAGTGGCACGGCCCGAGTTGCGCCTCGAGGGACTCATGACGATGGCGCCGCTCAGCGGCGACGAAAAGGCCCAGCGCGTGGTATTCCGCGGATTACGCGAGCTGCGCGACCATCTGGCGTCGACCGGCTTGGCGTTGCCCGAACTGTCGATGGGCATGTCGGGGGACTTCCGCGCGGCGGTTGCCGAGGGCGCGACGATGGTTCGGTTGGGCACGGTCCTCTTCGGGGAGCGACAACGATGACAGAAGACAGCTTCAATCTCACGCCGTTGGACGTTCGGACGCAGCAGTTTGGTCGGACTCTTCGCGGGTACGATCAGGCTGCCGTCGAGGAATTCCGTGAACGCGTCGCGAGCGAGTTGGAGCGCTTGCTGCGCGAGAAGGCCGTAGCCGACGAGCAGGTCCGAAATTTTCGAGAACAACTCAAGTCGTTTCGCGAGCGGGAGAACGCCCTGAGCGAGGCGTTGGTGGGGGCGGAACAGCTTCGCGACGACACGGAGCAACACGCGCAACGCAAGGCGGAGTCAATTCTCCGCGAGGCGCAAATCGAAGCCGAGGCCAACCTCAACGACGCGCGGCAGGCGGAACAGGCGGTGCTGCGAGACATCGAAGCGGCCCAACGTCAGCTGGCGTCGTACTTGGCTTCCTTCCGCGTCCTGCTCGAGCGCAACCTCGCGGAGGTGGAGGCAGCGGAGGA
The DNA here is from genome assembly GCA_039588255.1 of Gemmatimonadota bacterium. GTDB lineage: Bacteria > Gemmatimonadota > Gemmatimonadetes > Gemmatimonadales > GWC2-71-9 > B3T1B10. Next base: position 12,284 of record JBDHAF010000002.1, read on the forward strand.
GCGCGAGCGAGCCGGCGCCGACCCCGGACGGTCTTCGGACCTACTCCGGCGACCATCTAAAACACAGCCACCCGTCAGGTTGGTGGATCGCCGGCCGTCACGCCCGGCGAACGAGGAGTGATGAGCGAATCAGAGCTGTCACGCACCATCGCCGGCGCCGTGGAGACTGTCCGGGCGCGAACCGATTTCGCGCCGGACGTCGCAGTGGTCTTGGGTACGGGACTCGGGGGACTTGCCGAGGAGATCGACGTGAGCGCCGAAATCCACTACGAGGACATACCGGGGTTCCCGCTCAGTACGGTCGAGAGCCACGCGGGTCGGTTGTTGTTCGGGATGTTGGGAGGACAGAGAGTGGTGGCGATGCAGGGTCGATTCCACCGGTACGAGGGCTACACAATGCAGCAGATAGTGTTCCCCGTCCGGGTGCTGCACGCGTTGGGGGCGGGGACGTTGATCGTTTCCAATGCGTGCGGCGGCATGCATCCCCTCTGGAAGCCGGGCGAGTTGATGTTGTTGGCCGACCACATCAACCTGCTGGGTGACAGTCCTCTCATAGGCCCCAACGCCGATTCTCTCGGGCCGCGGTTTCCCGACATGTCGGAGCCGTACGACGAGGAGCTGCGCGAAGTGGCGCGCACGGCGGCGCGCGAGCTGCAGGTCGTATTGCGCGAAGGCGTGTACGTCGCCGTGACGGGACCGAACTTGGAAACCCGAGCAGAGTACCGCTTCCTGCGGAGCATCGGTGCCGACGTGGTGGGCATGTCCACCGTGCCCGAAGTGATCGCGGCGGTACACATGAGTATGCGGGTGCTGGGCGTTTCGATCCTCACCGACTCGTGCCTGCCCGACGCCCTGGAGCCGGTCAATGTGGAGCAGATCATCGCAACGGCGGCGTCTGCCGAACCGAACCTGACCAAGCTGGTCAGTGCGGTACTCGAGCGCATGGGCTGATGGCGTACGAACGCCTTCCGACCGGGAACGCCGACGAGCTGGAGCGCGAGGTGCTCGAGCAGTGGCGGAGCGACGACTTGTTCCACAAGACGCTCGAAGCCACCAAGAACGCCCCGCCGTTCGTGTTCTACGAGGGCCCGCCGACGGCCAACAACAGGCCCGGCATCCATCACGTCTTTTCCCGAACCATCAAAGATCTCGTGTGCCGCTACCACACGGCGAAGGGGCGGTCGGTCACACGGATCGCGGGGTGGGATACCCACGGCCTCCCGGTGGAGATCGAGGTGGAGAAGGCCCTCGACATCAACGGGAAGAGCGACATCGAGGCGTTCGGCGTGGCCGAGTTCAATCGCCGCTGCCGTGAGAGCGTGTTCCTCTACAAGAGCGACTGGGAGTCGCTGTCCGATCGGATCGGGTATTGGCTGGATTACGGCAACCCCTACGTCACGTGCACCAACGAGTACGTGGAGTCCGTGTGGTGGCTGCTCAAGCAGCTTTGGTCCAAGGACCTGCTGTACGAGGGGTACAAAGTGCTGCCCTATTGCTGGCGCTGTGGAACCTCGCTGTCGAGTCACGAGCTCGCCATGGGCTACGCCCTCCACCGGAGCCCGTCGATTTATTCGTTGTTCAGGTTGGTGGGTGACGACGCAGGAGGGGCGCGCCACCTGCTGGTGTGGACCACCACGCCGTGGACGTTGCCCTCCAATGTCGCCGTGGCGGTGAACCCCGCGTTCCGCTACGTGGAGCTCGACGTGGACGGCACCCGCCTGATCGTGGAAAAGGCGATCGCACAGCACAAGTCGGTGCCGGGAGCCACCCACGGCGAGCCGCTGGGAAGCTTTCCGGTGTTGGCGGAATTCCCAGGCAGCGACCTGGTGGGCCAACGGTACCATCAGTTGCTCGATGTGGTGGACATCGACGAGGCGCAGGCGTTCCGGATCGTGGCCGGGGACTTCGTCACCCAGGCGGAGGGATCCGGCATCGTCCATATGGCGCCGGCGTTCGGGGCGGACGACTACGAGACGATCCGTAACGAAGGCATGGCCTTCGTGAACCCTGTCGATCCACAGGGATGCTTCGAGGGCACCAAGTGGGAGGCGATCAACGGCAAGACCGTCTTCGAGGCCAACGACACCATCGCCGAGCGCCTCGAGCGGGAAGGGAAGCTCTTCGGGCGCTACGATCCGCAGGGATACGAGCACGACTATCCGTTTTGCTGGCGGTGTGACTCGCCCCTGATCTACTACGCCCGCCGGTCGTGGTTCGTCCGTACCACCGCGTTTCGTGACCGGATGGTGGCATTCAACGACCAGATACACTGGTATCCGCCGGAAGTGGGATCGAAGCGCTTCGGGGAATGGCTCGAGAACAACGTGGACTGGGCCCTCTCACGCGATCGGTACTGGGGGACGCCGCTCCCGGCGTGGGTGTGTGACGGGTGCGGTGAATCAGTGGTCATCGGGGCGTACGAAGAGCTGGCCGAGCGCTGGGGTCGCGCGCTGCCCGACGATTTCGACCCGCACAAGCCATACATCGACGACGTGACGTTCCCGTGCACTTCGTGTGACGGGACGATGCGGCGCGTGCCCGAGGTCATCGACGCGTGGTTCGATTCCGGAGCGATGCCATACGCGCAGTGGCACTACCCGTTCGAGAATCGAGACGGGTTCGAGACCCACTTTCCGGCGGACTTTATCTGCGAGGGCCTGGATCAGACCCGCGGGTGGTTCTACTCCCTGCTCGCCATCGCCGCCGGCGTGAGCGCCGAGACGGCGTATCGCAATGTGGTCGTGAACGGTATGGTCTTGGACGCCGACGGCCGCAAGATGTCCAAGCGGATCGGCAACGTGGTGAATCCCTGGGATGCCATCGAGGAGTACGGGGCGGATGCCGTGAGGCTCTACCTCCTGGCGTCGAGCCAGGTGGGGCTGCCGAAGCGCTTCGACCCCAAGACCATTCCGGAGGTCGCCGGGGGTTTTCTCAATCGCCTCCGCAACACGTACACGTTCTACGCCCAATACGCCGATCCCGTGTTGCTCGACAAGGCGCCGCCGCTGGAGGAGCGCCCGGTCATCGATCGCTGGTTGATCAGTCGGGTGGCTGTGGTGGTGCGCGACGTGAACGCGGCGTGGTCGAGCTTCGACGTCACCACCGGCACGCGGACGTTGATGGATTTTTGCGACAACGACCTGTCCCAGTGGTACGTGCGACTGAACCGGCCGCGGTTTTGGGCGCCGGATGCCGAGGCGGATCCTGCTGCGGTGGCCACGCTGTATGAGGCGCTCGTGACGGTAGCCCGTCTCGCGGCGCCGGCGGCGCCGTTTCTCAGCGACGCGATCCACCGGCGCCTCACCGGCTCGTCGGTGCACCTCGCCTCGTTCCCGGAGGATCGCCCGGGCGACCATCCGGCCCTCGACGAGGCCATGGCCACGGTGCGCCGCCTGGCGTCGCTGTCGCGGAACGCCCGGGACGGAGCGAGCCTCAAGGTGCGGCAACCCCTCGCCGAGATGCGCGTGGCGGTCCCAGGGACGGTGGACGGACCCGAGTTCGAGGCGTGCCTCCAGCTGCTGGCCCGGGAGGTCAACGTGAAGGCCGTGACGGTCGTCGCAGCGGACGCCGAGTTCGTCGCCCTCAAGGGGAAGGCAAACTTCCGGTCCTTGGGCAAAGTGTACGGCAAGCAGACGCCGCAAGCCGCCGCGGCGGTGCAGGAGCTGACGCCGGAGGATCTCCTGGCCTTGGAGGGTGGAAAGGACGTCAGCGTAAAAGTGGACGGAGCGTCGTTCAAGTACCGCCCGGAGGATGTCGTGGTGGAAAGGCATGTTTCCACCGACTGGCTCGTGCAAACGGAGGGTTCGCTGGTCGTCGCTCTCAATCCCGAGATGTCGGCCGAGCTGCGACAGGAAGGGGTCGCCCGGGAATTGGTCAATCGGGTTCAACGACTTCGCAAAGAGGCGGGGTACGACTATACTACGCGGGTTGTTTTGGCCGTTACGGGGGCGGATGAGGTCTTGGCGGCAGCCCGTGCTTTTGACACTTTCATCGCGGGCGAGACGCTGGCCCGGCGTTTTCAAATCGGGGAGGAGCTCGCCGGCCCCGACCTACGGGAAACGGTGGATCTCGATGGTCGGGATGCCGTTGTGATGTTCAAGCGTTTCGAAGGTGAGGATGGAGCGTACTGAGGAATGAATAAAAGGCAATTATCCCATCTCGAGAAGCGCCTTCTCGAGGAGCGCGCGCGGGTTGTGAAAGAGCTCGGGCACTATGACGAGTCCTTTAGCGCGACGCTGCAGGGGGCCAACGGCGATCTGTCGTCATACTCCTTCCACATGGCCGACCAGGGCACCGACGCCATGGAGCGCGAGAAGCAATTCCTCTTCGCCTCGCAGGAAGGGCGGTACCTGTGGCACGTGAACGAGGCCTTGCGTCGGCTGTACCAGTCGCCCAAAACCTTCGGCCAGTGTCACGAATGCGGCGAGGCGATCGATTTCGATCGGCTCGATGCACTGCCGCATGCGCGGCTGTGCATCAAGTGCAAAGCGAAGGAAGAGGATGAAAAGCAACGGCGCTAGCCGGCGGCTGTTCTGGGCCGTTGGCGGCTCCGTCGTGGTTTTGGACATCTTCACCAAGATCCTGGCGGTACAGAACCTCTCTCTTCGTCCGATCCGGATCGTGGGTAACTGGCTAACGCTCCAGCTGGTGCACAATCCCGGCGCGGCCTTCGGAATCAACGTCGGTGCGTACTCGCGGTGGGTCTTTCTGGTGCTGGCGCTCGTGGCCCTGATCGTCCTCGGGTCCATGGTGCGCCATACGAAATCGGGGGACTACATTCGTCTCACTGCCCTCGGTCTGGTGTGTGGTGGTGCGGTGGGGAATCTCATCGATCGCGTCCGCAGCGCCCGTGGCGTGGTGGACTTCATCGACGTGGGGATCGGCACGTATCGCTGGCCGACGTTCAACGTCGCCGACATGGCGGTCACGGTTGGGGCCATCGTCCTCGCGTTCGTGCTGTGGCAGGATGGACGGGAGGCGGAGGCGGCGGGTGGCAGTGACGCGTCGAGCGCGGCCGAGGCCTCATCGTAGGTGCCCGAGACCCTGACGTTTCGGGTGACGGTCGAGTCGACGGAACGGCTCGACCGCTTTCTCGCTGACCAACTCTCCATTTCCCGCACCCAATCCGCCCGCCTCGTTGCCGAGGGGGCGGTGACCGTGAACGGGGTGGTGGGGCGTTCCGGCCGGCGCCTCGGCCGGGGGGACACCGTTGCCGTGGTGTTCCCCGAGGAGGAGCCCCGCCGCGAGCTCAAGCCGCACCCGATCCCCCTCGACATCGCCTACGAAGACGAGCACCTCTTGGTCGTCAACAAGCCGGCCGGTTTGGTGGTCCACCCCGCCCCCGGGCACTGGCAGGACACGTTGCTGAATGCCTTGGTGACGCGGGGCACGGCGCTCGCCTCGGGAGAGGGCGATCGTGCAGGCATTGTGCACCGGCTGGACCGGGATACGTCCGGGCTCATGGTGGTGGCCAAGACGGACCAGGCCCATCGTCGTCTGGGACAGGCGCTGGCGGCGCGGCGTGTCGAGCGTCGGTACGCGGTGCTGGTATGGGGGCACGTGCAGGACGGCGTGATCGACGAGCCGATCGCCCGGCACCCCAGGGACCGGAAGCGGATGATGGTGATCGCCACCGGTCGGTCGGCCCGGAGCCGGATCGAGCAGGTGGCCCGATTCGACGCTTGTGACCTGGTCCGGGTCTCGCTGGAGACGGGGAGAACCCATCAGATCCGAGTGCACCTGGCCCACGTGGGCCACCCGGTGGTGGGAGATCCGGTGTACGGCGGGGGCGGAGCCCGTCGCATGACGGGGCCCCAGCGCCCTCACGCCGAGGAGGTGGAGCGGGCCGTGTCCCGCCAGGCGTTGCACGCGGCGGTGCTGCGGTTCGCCCACCCGGCAACCGGCGAAACGATGGAGTTTCGAGCAGATTGGCCTGAAGATTTGCGACCGTGCCTAGCGCTGGCGAGCGGCGAACCGAGCTTGCTTGCTGGGGTTCCGACGCTCGACTATTTTCGCTTCTTCCCGTAGGATGGCCGACTTTGTGAGGGCTCGACTCCTCGTTTTTCGAGTTGGGGATGTGCAATGTGCCGTCGAGGCATCGGCTGTGCGTGAAATCATGCCGATCCTGCCCGCGACCCGGGTACCTGGTGCGCCCGCTCAAGTGGCTGGTGTCATCAATATTCGTGGGAGGATCACCACTCTCGTCGACGCACGCGCATGTTTGGGGCAGCGGTCCGAAGACGCGGATGGCTCGTTGGTGGTGCTCGCGGTCGGGTCTCGCGTCGTTGGTCTCGTCGTCGATGAAGTGATCGATCTGATATCGGTTCCGGGGGAGGCGCTCGCCGAGCGGGACGAGCTGCCGGGCATCGAAGCCGAATTTGTCCGCGCCGTCGGCCAGCACGCCGAGCAGGCGTTTGCCTTGTTGGACACCGACGCGCTGTTGAGTCCAATACTGCCTTCGTAGGAGGGGCTGTGAGTCATACGGTATTGGTGTGTGATGATGCGATCTTCATGCGCACCATGATCAGCGACATACTCGCTCAGGCGGGCTATGAGGTCGTTGGTGAAGCGGAGACCGGCACCCAGGCCGTAGAACGCTTCAGGGATTTGAATCCCGACCTCGTCACGATGGACATCGTCATGCCGGACATGGGGGGAATCGACGCCGTACGCGAGATCATCAAGATCGCGCCGAACGCCAAGGTCCTCATGTGCAGCGCCATGGGACAGCAAGCGCTGGTGGTTGAGGCGATCCAAGCCGGGGCCAAGGATTTCGTCGTGAAGCCGTTCCAGCCGTCGCGCGTCCTCGAAGCGGTGCAGCGGGTCCTCGAGTAGGTCATGGATCCGGCCAAGTACGCTGAGCTCTTCCTGGCCGAGAGCCGCGAGCATCTCGCTACCCTCAATCAGCAGCTACTCGCCTGGGAGAGCGATCCCAAGGCCACCGAGCCCGTCGCGACCCTCTTCCGCGCGGTCCACACCATCAAGGGGATGGCTGCGACGATGGGGTACACCGTCGTGGCGAACATCGCGCACCGGGTGGAAAACCTGCTCGACCTGTTGCGCGGTCAACAGGAGGTGGTGACCCCCGAGACCCTCGAGCTGCTCTTTCGCGCGGCGGACGTCCTGGAGCAGGCTGTGGAGCGTTCGGTGGCCGGGGAGGAAGATTCGGTGGCGGCGGGGGAGGTGCTCCACCGCCTCAACCAGGCCGTCGCGGCGTTCGAGACGACGGGCAGCCCCAAGCCGGCGCGGGAGCCCGCCCCGATAATCACCGACGAGCCGCAGGTGGGCTGCGCCGTCCGGGTGACGATTCGCCACGACGCCCCGCTCAAAGGCGCTCGCGCCCTCCTGGTGCTTCGTAACATGGAGGACTTGGGGACCGTGGTGGGCGCGCGTCCCACGGCGGCCGAGCTCGAGGCGGAGGAGTTCGACGGCGTGTTCGAGTTCCGGCTCGCGGGGGAGGCGCCCCGGTCTCTCATCGAGACCCAGATCCGGGCGGCGGGGGATATCGAATCGATCGATCTGGCCGACGTGGGCCAAGCCGAGGCGACCCAAGAGGTCAGGACGGGGATGAAGACCCGGCACATTCGGGTGGACCTTCGCCGGTTCGACAATCTCATGGACCTCATCGGGGAGCTGGTGACGGCCCGCAGCACGCTGGTCGATCTGACGAATGAACGGGCCGATCCTGAGCTCGAGGACGTGGCACTCCGCATCACGCACCTGTCGAGCGCGTTGCAGCGCGAGATCATCGACACCCGGATGACCCCGGTATGGCATGTGTTTGATCGGTTCCCGCGTTTGGTCCGCGATCTGGCGAGGCAACTGGGGAAGCGCATCTCCTTTCACGTCGAGGGCAAGGAGATCGAGCTCGACCGGGCGATCTTGGACGACATCGGCGACCCACTGGTCCACCTGCTGCGGAACGCCATCGACCATGGCATCGAGAAGCCGGAAGAACGGGAGGGCGCCGGCAAGCCCCCCGAGGGCCGGATTCAACTGTCGGCCGCGCGCGAGCGCTCGACGGTGATCATTCGGGTGAGTGACGACGGCCGGGGAATCGACCAGGATCGGGTACTGGTGGATGCCAAAGAGCGAGGACTGGTGGACCAGGAGACCGATACGCTGTCAGACGATTTGCTCCTCCGGGTGCTGGCCCGGCCCGGGTTTTCCACGGTGGGACAGGTGTCGGAGTTGTCCGGTCGGGGCGTCGGGCTCGACGTGGTCCAAACCCGACTCCAAGCTCTTGGCGGATCGCTGGATATCCACAGCGAGCTGGGGAAGGGATCGGCGTTTACGCTCCGCCTGCCGCCCACGCTGGCGATTCTGCCGGCCCTCCTCGCCCGCGTCGGTGAGGAACGGTACGCGCTGCCGTTGACCCACGTCGAGGAAACGGTGGATTTCGACACGGCCGCGATCACGGAGCTCGACGGGACGGACGCCATGGTGCTGCGGGACGAGGTCGTCCCGCTGGTGCACTTACGCGGGGTCGTCGGCATAAGTGGAGACGTCCCTCGGCGGCGGCCGGTCATTATCCTTGAGATAGGAGATCGGCGCGGCGGGGTGGTGGTTGATCACTTGATGGGGCAACGAGAGATCGTGGTGAAGGGGTTCGACGCGCCCGCGGGCACGCTGCCCATTTTCAGTGGTGCCACGATCTTGGGAGACGGCCGGCCGGTTCTGATTCTCGATGCGGCACGTTTGGTCTAACGGCGAGGGTGGAATGGAAGACGTTCGCAATCTGAAAGCACTGCAACTCGACGCCCTGCGCGAAGTCGCGAATATCGGGGCTGGCCATGCCGCAACCGCACTGTCGCAGTTGACGAAGCGGACGATCATGATTGCCGTGCCGGAGATCGCGGTGACGCGCATCGATGACGTCCCCGAGTTGATGGGAGATGCCGATGCCCCTGTGGCCGCGGTGCTCATGCACATGTTGGGTGATCTCACCGGGCGGACGTTGTTCATGCTCCCCGAGCCGGACGCGAGGGTGCTTTGCGATCTCCTCAATCGCCGGGAGATCGGCACCACGGGGGTATTCGAAGAGCTGGAACAATCCAGCCTCAAGGAGGCTGCCAACATTCTCGGCGGTGCCTATATGAACGCCCTGGCGGACTTCATGGGGATGATGCTGCTGCCGTCGGTCCCGAGCCTCGTGATCGACTTGGCGGGGGCCGTTTTGACTACGGCGTATCTCAATTTTGGACACGACCGCGATTTCGTGTTGTGCGTTCAAACCGATTTTGCATTCAAGGACGTCGGACAAACCTTGACGGGGCAGTTCCTACTGCTGCCCGACCTGGCGTCTCTGAAGGCCATCTTTGACGCCATTCGCGTTGATTGACGGTGGAACGACAAGCTGACGTCCTTCGCTCCTTCGCCCGCCGAATCGATCCCTCCGACGCCGGGGCGCACAACAACCTTGGCGTATTCTATTTCAAAAAGGGACTGATCGAAGACGCCATCGAGCGATTCCGCGTGGCGCTCGAGCTCGATCCCAAGATGACGGTGGCGCAGCGCAATCTCGAGATTGCGTACACCGAGACCGGGTACTACGACCGCAAAGTCGCCGAACTTCGGGAGCGGCTGCGGCAAGATCCTGACGATCGGGACGCCCGGTGGGAGCTCGGTCGCGCCTATGCCACGTTGGGCCAGTACGACGGCGCCACTTCGGAATTCACCGAGCTGTTGGCACGCCGGCCGAACGACGTGGCCGCGGTGACCCAGCTCGGGTTGGCGGAGAAGCAGCGTGGCAACCTGGATGCGGCCACGGAGTGGTTCCGGAAAGCGGTGGAGTCGGAGCCGGACAGTACCGTAGGGCACTTCTACCTCGGCGAGGTGCTCTACAACACTGGGCATCAAGTCGAGGCGCTCGACTCCCTCACCCGCTCTACCGAGTTGAACCCCGACAACGCCGAGGCCCACTACCTCATCGCATTCCTCCTCGGTGAGGTGGGTCGCCACGAGGAGGCGCGGGCGGCCACCAAACGCGCCATTCAACTCAATCCCAGCTTCGGGAGGGCGCAGACCAACCTCTCACTCGAGCGATACGTCGGCGATCGGAAGAGTGGCCCGTTCAAGCTTCCGGGAGAGCGGGAGGCGGAGCTCAACGAGGCCGGCGCCGTCGCCCACATCAAGCTCGGCCAGGCGTTCCGCGAGCAGGGCTACTACAACGACGCGCTGCGCGAGTATCGCTTGGCCCTCGACCACGGCGAAGATCGGCGGACGGTGCTCCATGCCATGGCGGAGGTGCATCTCCTCAAGGGAGAGTATTCGGTAGGGCTCGACCTGTACGAGACACTGGTTGCCGAAGATCCCAACGTCCAGAGACTGTGGAACGAGCGGGGTGTCGTACTCCACCAGCTCGGGCGGTCGGATGAAGCAATCCTTTCGTATCGCGAGGCGCTCCTGCGCAAACCGGATTACGCGCTGCCGCTCAACAACCTGGCGGTTACACTGGCGCAGAATGGCAACCTCGAGGACGCGATCACCTATTTCCGGGACGCCATCACCGCAGATGGGGGGTTGGCCATTCCGAGATTGAACCTGGGGCTGCTGTTCTTGAAATCCCGGCGACTGCAGCTGGCGCTGCAGGCGTATCAGCAAGTGCTCACGGCCGATCAGAAGTCTGCCCCTGCGTGGAACGGTTTGGGTTTGGTGCTCCTCGAGTTGAGACGTCCAGAGGACGCGCGCAATGCGTTTGCTCGATCCGTGGAGAACGCCCCCGAGTTTGCTGAGGCACATTACAACTTGAGCTTCGTGCTTTCCGCCTTGGGCGATTACGACGCCGCGCTGCGCAGCGTGACCCGGGCCCAGAACATCGATCCGTACTATGTCCCGCAGAAGTTCAGCCTGGCCATCGACCTACAACTGGCTGACCCGATGATTACGGTCGTTCCCGAAATCTCGGCAGACGTCGACGCAGACACGGCGGGTGCGGAGCTGGAGCTCGATTCCGGCGTGCTGGACGAGATCTTTGCGGAGCTCGCCCCCGCACAGCCTCGCACCGGGCCGGTGGCGGAAGACGCGTTTGCCCTGGCGCGGGAGTATTTCAATAAAGGACTGCTGGATCTGGCCGCGGCCGAAGCGACGCGCTCCCTCGCCCGCGGGGCCGATCCTGTGGAGGCCGCGGTGCTCACCGGAACGATCCACGCCCAGCAGGGACTCCACGGCGAGGCGCAGGAACGGTTTCGCGAGGCGCGGCTCCGGTGTCCCGACCGGGCGGATGCGTATCTCGGTGAGTTCGCGGCCTTGTTGGCTCTGGGCCGGGGTGGGGAAGCGGCGGAGGACGCCGAGGAGTTGGCGGCCCGGCATCCGGACGACGTGGAGGTCAAGGTCGTGCTGGCCAGGGTGCGGTTGGCCAATGGCGACCCTGCGAACGCGCTCGGCGCGTTGAAGGAGGCCAAAGACCGGGCGCCGCAACGGGCGGATGTACACCGCCTCGAGGGCGATATTGCCGTCAGCATGGAGGATATGAACACGGCGTGCCAGGCGTATCAGCACGCGCTGGTACTAGATCCGAAACTCATCGATCTGCAGTATGCGTTGGGTCAGATCCACGAGCGGCGAGAGGAGTGGAACACCGCAGAGGCCGCCTATCGCGCCGCCCTCGATGCCCTGCCCACTTATTCGGAGGCGGCGGTCGCCTTGGCCAACCTGTTTATGAAACGCGATAACCCCCGGGCGGCTGTAGATTTACTCGTGGACATTCTCTCCGTATACCCGTCGGATCTCGATGCACTCTTTGCCCTGGGAAGAGCCCTGATTCGCGACGAGCGCGTAGACGAAGCGCTGCAGGTCTTCCACCGGTTGGTGGCCTACGACGACACGAACGCCGAGGCGCTGTTTTTCATGGGGGTCGGGCTGGCTCGGCGGCGACAATTCCTCCAGGCCGTGGCATCCTGGGAGCGCGTGATCGCGCTCGAGCCCACGAGTGAGGTAGCAAGGCGCGCGCGTCGCCATATTCGGTCGGCGACGGATCTCCAGGCAATCTTCAGCGACGAGGCGGCCTGAGATGGCGATCGAGGGCCCCCTCAAGGAACTAGGCATCCACGACGTGTTCCAGTTGTTGGATTTGAGCCGGAAAACCGGTGTGTTACTGGTGACTTCGAAGCTTCGCGACAACGAAGGGCGCGTCTGGTTCGAGAACGGTGCGGTGCTGTTCGCGCAGCTCAAGAGCAATCCCCACCCGTTGGGCGAGATGCTGGTCCGTGCCGGCAAGGTCACCGAAGCCGATCTGCAGCGGGCCCGCGACATGCAGGAGCAGGGGGAGGAGAAGCTCATCGGCGAGATCCTCGTGTCGATCGACGCCATCACTCACAAGGAGCTCGACCGCCAGGTCCGGTTTCAGTCGGAAGAGGTCATCTTCGAAATGATGGGGTGGCAGGAAGGTCACTTCTCGTTCGAGGAAGGTCAGGACCTATCGATTCCCGCCGATGCCACCACCCGCATTCGAACCGAAGCGCTACTCATGGAAGGCGCCCGCCGCATCGACGAGTGGTCGCGCATCAATCGCACGATCCCGCACACGGGAGTGATACCAGCGTTTTCCGCCGGCGGGGAGGCCAAGGAGGGAGATCTCGATCTGCTCCCGGCAGAGTGGGAAGTTCTTGCCGCCATCGATGGGGAGCGCGACGTCCGGTCGGTCGCCCAGTATCTGGGCCGGTCGGAATTCGATGTGGCCAAAACCATCTTCGGGCTCGAGAGCGCGAACGTCTTGATGATCACGCAACCCAAGGCGGAGGAGACGCCGGTCGAGGTGGGGGAAGACGCCTCTGCGTACATCGATGAGCTCGAAATCGCGGTGGGGGTACGCGACTTCGATCGCGCACGGTCGGTTGGGGAGACGGCGTTGAAGGCGCATCCCCAATCGTCCGCCCTGCATCTTCTGCTGGCCAAGGTCTTCCGCGCGCAGGCCGAATACACCCAGGCAGAAGACTACTGTCGTCGGGCCTTGCGGTTGGACCCGATGGCAACTGATGCCCACCGCCTGAGCGGCGACGTACTGGCCCTGCAGGGGCGCTTTACCGAGGCGGTGGAGTGGTGGGACCGCTGGCTCCGCATTCAGGACGGCAGTCCGGAACCCCACCCGGACACCGCCGAGGTGCGCAGGGCGGTGCAGGCCGCCCAGTTCCTCCACAATCAGTTGAAGGCCTCCCATGGCTGACGACGTCAAGAGCATGACTGCCGAGTTGGTCCGCGACCCGAGCAGCATCGTGTTTCTGCGTCTCGGCGAGGTCCTGCGGGCCGACGGCCAGGTCGAGGCCGCCCGGAAGGTTGCGCTCACCGGACTCGAGCGGCATCCGGATCTGGTAGAGGCCCACGATCTGTACGCCCGCATTCTGGTCGATGCCAACGAGGTGGACCACGCGCAGCGGGTGTGGGGGAGCATGCTCCAGATCGATCCTCGACATCAAGGTGCGCACATGGGATTGGGATTCCTGCATTACAGTCGAGGAGATCTGGATGTCGCCCTCGACCACCTCGAGCTGGCACTGGCCGCCGATCCCACCAATCAGAGCGTCGTCCAGGCGTTGCATGCCGTGCGAAACGTGGCCGAGTCCGTCGCGGCGGAGGAGCCGGAGGATGCGTTTGCGGGTTTCGAAGGGCAGGATCGGGGCATTCTCTTGGCCGACTCCCAGGGCCGCGCCCTCACAGGTCGTGTGGTCGATAACGGAGGTAGGGACAGCACGGAAGAGGTGGCCGCGCACCTCGCCGGTGTGACGCAGGAGATGGAGCGAACGGCCCGGATGTTGAAGCTCGGCGAGTGGCAGTGGCTGCTCGTGGAGGCCACTAACGGCAATGCTCATCTGACGCCGCCGGATCCGGACTCGTTGTTGTGGTTTGTGCGGGATCGGGACATGCCGGCGGGTCGGTTGGCGCTCTTCGCGGATCGTGCCGGCGCTGCCGCACGGACGTGGCTCGAGACGCAGCGCCTGTGAGCGGACGGTTCCAGGGTATTCTGGATTCGATCACGCGTGTACGTGGAGTACGCGGTGTAATGATCGTGACCAGCGAGGACGGTTTGGTCGTTGCCGATTCTCTGATGGAGGGAGTGCGGGGCAATGCGGTGGCCGCATTGACGTCCAGTCTGATCAAGCATACTGCCAGCGCGACGACCGCCAGCGGAGTGGGGGTGCCGCAGTTCCTCCACCTCCAAGCAGCGAGCGGCGTGTTGCTGGCGGTCTCCGGTGGGAGTGAGATCCTCGTCGTGGCCATCGCGGAGCCTTCGGTCAACGTGGGACTGGTGCGCTTGGAATTGATTCGCGCGAGTGAGGCAGTGAATTGAGCCGGACGTACGCGGTCGACCCTTGGGTGGAGAAGCCGCTCGAGGCGTTCGTGGACGAGGCGGGGGCTCGCCTGGCGATGTTGATGACCCCGGCGGGCCAGGTAATCGCCCAACACGGTTTCACCCGGGCGGTGGACGTCATGGCGGCGGCGGCCTTGGGCGCCGGCATCGTCGCGTCGACAGGTGAGGTTGCTAAGTTACTCGACGAACCGCTGTTCTCGGTTCTCAATCATCAAGGGGAGCGTCATGGAATTCTTCTCGCCGGATTCGACACTCCCCGTGGTCGGATGGTCTGTCTGGCGGTGTACGGGCCCGAGTCGTCGCCCGGACTCGTCCAATTGTTCTTTGAGGAATTCTCTCGCGCCGTTCGGGAAGCGTGTCCAGCGCCTGAGGCGCCAAAACAGGTGCTCGCTGCCGATTTCGAACGTGAACTCAACGAGAGCCTCTCGGCTCTCTTCCGGACCTGACCCATGTCGCTCGTAAACTTCACGACGCGCGAGATCACCTGCAAGATCGTCTACTACGGACCTGGGCGATCCGGGAAGACGACGAACCTGCAGTACGTGTACGATCAGGTTCCCGCCGAGCGGCGCGGCCGCATGGTTTCCCTCGCCACGCAGACAGATCGAACGCTGTTCTTCGACTTCTTGCCGTTGGAGTTGGGGACAATTTCCGGTTTCACCACGAAGTTCCAACTCTACACGGTTCCGGGCCAGGTGTACTACAACGCGACGCGGAAGCTGGTGTTACAGGGGGCGGATGGCGTGGTGTTCGTCGCCGACAGCCAGGCCCGACAGCTGGACGAGAACATCGCGAGTTTGCAGAACCTGCAAGCCAACCTGCTGGAGCAGGGGATCGACGTGCGCACGCTCCCGGTGGTCATCCAGTACAACAAGCAGGGGCTTCCCCCAGAGCTGGTTCTTCCCGTCGAGGAGCTCGACGATGCGATGAACTTCAGGGGCGTTCCCAGTTTCGGAGCCGACGCCCTCACTGGGAACGGGGTGTTTGAGACATTGCGAGCGGTGTCGGAGCTCGTGCTGCGCAAGCTCAGTGAGGGGCAGCCAGCGTGACCATCGACTTGAACCCACGTTTCACGTTCGAAGCGTTCGTGGTCGGTCCCAATAACCGCCTCGCGGCCACGGCGTGTCGCACCGTCTCGGACCATCCGGGGACGTCGTACAATCCGCTATTCATCTATAGTCAAACCGGCCTGGGCAAAACCCATCTGTTGATGGCCATCGGCCAGCGGGTGCAGGAGCTCAACCCCGGCGCCGTCGTCGAGTATCTCACGCTCGACGAGTTCGTCGAAGCGTACCACGCGGCGGTCTCCGCAGGCTCACCCGAGGAGTTCCACGTTCGATTTGGCAACGCGGCCGTCGTTCTTCTGGACGACGTCCAGTTCCTCAGCCACAGCAAAGAGATGCAAAACGAGCTGATTCGGATGGCGGCGGAGTTTCAAGAAGCGGAACTGCAGCTCGTGTTGACCAGTGACCGCCCCCCGGCCGATATCGAGGAGCTGGACGAGCGGTTGCTGACGCAGCTCGACGGGGGACTGGTCGTCGACATCGGCACTCCCGAGTTCGAAACCCGTCTCGCGATCCTGCAGCGCCGGGCAGAGGAAGGCGGGGCGGAATTTTCACCCGATGTCCTCGCGGCGATCGCGGAGCTCGATGTGCAGCACGTCCGTGCGCTGCTCGGGGTATTCAATCGGCTTCAGGCATTCCAGTCGGTGAATGACCAGCCGCTGACGGCCGAACAGGCTCGGGCGCTCGTGCTGGGCGAAGAGCCCGTGGCCGAGGCCGCCGCTGCGGCGCCGGAGCAGGAAGCCGAGGGCGAGGCTCCCGACGAGTTCAGCGAGTTCCTTCACGGTCTCGAGGTGACGGTGACGCAGCAGGTCGAAGGTTGGAAGGCGGTCATCGAGCAGGCGATCGCCGAATGGTCGGAGCGCGGGTACGACACCGGTTTGCTGCAGGCCCTCCTCGAGCAAGGGGTGCCCGGTGGGACCGAAGCGGCGGTGCGCGCGTTCGAGCGAAAAATCGAGCGACTTCGAGGCCTAGAGGCGGAAATTGCCGTGATCGATCCGGAGGCAGCCCGCCAGCCGGTCTTCAAATCGCCGGACCGGATCGACGAGGCCGAAAAGATGGTGCGTGCCGCGAGGGAGAAGTTCGTTCCACTTCCGCGACCGTCCGACGCGTTTGCGCTCGAGTCGTTCCAAATGGGCGAAGCGACGAGGATGGCCCTAGAGGCGGGGCGCGCGGTCATCACGCAACCAGGTACCCGCTACAACCCCTTGATGCTGGTCGGGCCATCCGGGGTTGGAAAGACACACCTTCTCCATTCCATTGGGCGCTTGCTCAACGCCGAGGCGGGCGGCGGGGTGGCGTGCCTGGCGGCCGAGACATTCGTGGAGGAATTGGTGAGCGCCATCGAGCAGGACGCCCTACCGGCGTGGCGGGCGAGGTATCGCCACGCGTCGGCGTTCCTCCTGGACGACGTCCATCAGATAGGGGCGCGGGCGCAGACGCAAGAGGAGCTGTTCAATCTGTTCAATCTGTTTGCCGATGCCGGACGCCAGATGGTGTTTACCGCCAACGTGTTGCCCCAAGACATGGAGGGACTCGACGACCGACTCAAATCCCGTTTCGTCGGCGGTCTCGTGGCGACGATCGAGCCGCCCGACAAGGAGCTGCGCCGTGCCATCGTCCGCACGCATCTGGAGAACCGTTTGGGATCCGCCGAGGCAGACGTGGTGAACTACCTCGCCGAGCGCGCAACCGATTCGGTGCGATCGCTGCTGAGCGTGATCCAGAGGGCGGTCGCCGGGGCCGAGGCAATGGGGGGAGCGCTGACTCTGGGCGGGGCCCGCAGGCTCCTGGAAGAGCAGGCTAAGAAGGAGACTCGCGTCTCGTCCTCCGGTGGCCAGGGCGGCGCGGTCATCAACCCGCCGGGAGTCCTCAGGAGCCAGGAGAAGTTCGTGTGGGATTGGCCCAACGCGGTCGACCGCGTCATTGAGGAGCTGTCATAATGGCGATCAAGGGAAGTCTCAAGGAGGCATCGCTTCCGGACGTGCTGCAGCTGTTGTCGCTGGGGCAAAAGACCGGGTGCCTCTCGGTCACCGATCGCACCAACCTCGGCAACATCTACTTCGACGACGGGTGGATCTGCTACGCGTCAATCGTCAACCGGCGAGATCGAATCGGAGACATGCTCGTCAAGAGTGAGAAAGTCACCCACGAGCAACTGGAGCAGGCCATCGAGCGGCAGGCCACCGAGCGGCACAGCAAGCTGGGCCAGCTGTTGCTCAGCGGTGGAGCCGTCACGCAGACCGATCTCGAAGAGTGCGTGCGGATTCAAGTCGAAGAGGCCGTGTACTACCTCTTCACGTGGACGCAGGGGAGTTTTCGGTTCGACGCAGACGTCAAACCGGAGGGTGAGGACGTGAGGCTCTCGATCAATCCCGAGTCGCTGTTGCTCGAAGGCGCCCGTCGGGTGGACGAATGGAGTTTGATCGAGAAGAAAGTCCCGTCCTTCGACAGTGTATTCGCCGTTGATCAAACGCGGCTCTCCGCGGCAGACGTCGAATTCACGCCGGAGCAAGAGCTCCTCGTCCCGCTCCTCAACGGTGAACGGGACGTGACCCAGCTCATGGAAGAGTCGGGGTTGGGCGAGTTCGACGCCGGAAAGGCGCTCTACGGGTTGATTACCGCAGGTTTCGCCCACCGCACCAGTGCCCGCTCCCAGCCCCGCACCAGCGAACAGGTGGCGGAGACGCGGATCGAGGAGCACTGCAATCTGGGGATCGCGTTCTACAAGACGGGCATGCTCGAAGAGGCAACACGGGAGTTTCGCAGGGTCGTCGAGATCAGGAAAGACGAGGCGTCGGCCCATTTCTACATCGGTCTGGTGGCCACGAAGCAAAACGATTGGCAGGAGGCGCACCGGGCCTTCCAGCGAGCGGTGGAGGCCGGCGGACCACAGCCCACCGCGCTGCACAACCTTGGCCTGTCCCTGGAAAGGCTGGGACGGTTCGACGAGGCCGAGACCGTGCTCGGGGACGCGGCTCACCGGGCGCGGCGCGATGCGCGGATTCTCACGGCGTGGGGCATTGCGGCCATGCGCCAAAACAAGTTTGAAGTGGCCGAGGGGCGGTTGGAGCGTGCCCGGGAAGTTGTGGAGGGGGGCGAGCTGCCTGCGCCATGGTACTGGGCCCGGTCGATCGTGGCGGCCGTGCGTGAGGACTACGAGGCTGCCCTGGAGATCCTGCGGGACGGAATGGAGCACTATCCACGGCAGCCGGTGCTACGCAACAACCTCGCGGCCATCCTCGAAGTCGTCGGTGAGACCGAACAAGCCGAACAGATATTGCGAGCGGCACACGCGGATGGGCTCGCGCTACCGCAGCTCTCGAAGAACCTGGGGGACGTTCTCTATCGGGCTGGGCGGTACGACGACGCGTGGGACGCGTATCAGCAGGCCGTGAAGTTGAATTCGGAACTCGGTGACGACACCTACTTCAAGTTGGGGAACATCGCGTACAAGCGACTCGACCACGCCACCGCGTCGGCCATGTGGCAAAAGACACTGCAGCTCAACCCCAACCACCAGCTTGCCCGTACCAACATCGACACCATGAGTGCGCTGCAGTGACCTCTCGGGGGAATGATTCAGCACTACATGGGCTGCTGCGCCAGGTCAGCACGGCCCGTGGTTTTCGGTGCGATGCGTACAAGGAGAGTTGTCTTCGCCGGCGGCTTGCCGTGCGGATGCGGGCGTGCGGCGTTAATACTTTTGAGGAATACGCTGGGCGACTGGACGAAGACGCCACAGAGTACGACCGGTTGCTCGAGACGTTGACGATCAATGTCACCAAGTTCTACCGCAACGCCGATACTTGGGACCGACTCGCCACAGCGGTACTGCCCGACCTGCTAGGGCGTCGCAATGGCAGGGTTCGGTGTTGGTCGGCCGGGTGTTCGTCGGGTGAAGAGGCCTACACGCTCGCGGCGCTCTTGCTGGAGGCGAGACGAAGCGGCGATGCCGCTCACGGGTTGGACGACTGCATCGATGCAACCGACTTCGATCTCGGGAGTCTGGAAAAAGCGGAGGAAGGACGATATCCGGACGAGGCGTTCGATGAGATGCCGGACGTGTTGACCGCGCGGTACTTCGATCGCGATCGCCCGGGCACCAAGACGGTGGCGGAGCCCGTGAGACGTCTCGTGCGGTTCGCGCGACACGATGTCACCGGAGACGCCCCACCCAATCCACCGTACGATCTCATCCTGTTTCGGAACGTGGTGATCTACTTCGATCGGCCTACACAGGAACGCATTTTTGCCCAGATGGCGGAGGCGCTCACACCTGGAGGCGTGTTCATCCTCGGCAAGGTCGAGACGCTCTTCGGACGCGCCCGGGATCTGTTTGAGCTCGAGGATGTTCGCGAGCGGGTGTATCGGAGGCCATGAAGGACTGGCTCGAGGCTGACGCGGTCGGCATGGGCGAGTTCTCCATCGTGGCGGGGAAGGGCCGCCTATCTGTTCGGGGGTTGGGTAGTTGTGTGGCGGTGATTCTCCACGATCCCACGACGCGGATAGGGGGAATCGCACACGTCATGCTTCCCTCGCACACGCTGGCACGGAATCAAGAGAAACCGGCCAAGTTTGCGGATACGGCAGTCCCGCTCTTGGTGGGCAAGCTGCTACATCTCGGTGTTGTCAGGGAAAGCGTTCTGGTGCGCTTGGTGGGGGGAGCCAGGATGTTCGAGACGGTGGCCCTGTCGGGGACGGTGCACATGGGCGAGCGCAACGTCGTGGCGTGTCGCTCCGCGATTCAGGATGCCGGGCTCGTCGTGGGAGGAGAGGACGTGGGTGGCCAGAGTGGTCGCTCGGTGCTCTTCAACGTGGTCGATGGTACCGTGGCGGTCCGAACCTTGGGCGGGCCGGAACGACATGTCTGAGGTCCGGTCCGTGCTGGTAGTGGACGACAGCGCGCTGCTCCGCAGCGTGTTGACGGACGTGGTCGAGGCGTCCGGACGGTACCGGGTGGTTGGCAAGGCGCGGGACGGAATGGACGCACTCAGGAAAGTGCACAGCTTGAATCCCGACCTCGTGACGATGGACATCGAGATGCCGCAGCTCGACGGCCTGAGCGCCATCGGGTACATCATGAGTGAAGCACCGCGCCCGATCGTTGTGGTCAGCGCTCACGCCGGACCGGGCACCGATGCGGCGATCCGCGCCCTCGAGCTCGGCGCCGTCGAAGTCGTCGCCAAGCCGGGCGGTGAACCGGCCCGGGGGAACCTGGAGCAGATCGGTCCGGCCCTGATCGGCGCGCTGGATGCCGCAGCGGTTGCAGATTGCACTCGGGTTCCATTACTGGTCCGGCCACACAAACCTGCGCAGACGCAAACCGACTCGCTCGTGGTCTCCAGTCGTGCTGCGTCCGTCGTGGCGGTGGCGGCGAGCACCGGGGGACCACGCGCGTTGGCCGAAGTGGTGCCGTTCTTGCCCATCTCGGGTGAGGCGGCGGTCTTGATCGTGCAGCACATGCCGCCGCGCTTCACTCGGAGTCTCGCCGAGCGGCTCGATCTCTCCAGTCGATTGCATGTAGTGGAGGCCGACGATGGAGCGCCGGTCATGCCGGATACGGCGTATGTCGCCCCGGGCGATTATCACATGCTCGTGGAGATGGCGTCCGACGGTCCGGTGATCAGACTCAATCAGGCCCCGGCGGTGTGGGGTGTCCGCCCGGCCGCGGATCCACTGTTTCGGTCCGTGGCCGAGGCCTTCAGGGAGCGCGCCGTGGGAGTTGTGTTGACGGGGATGGGTCACGACGGCGCCGATGGTTTGCGGGCCATTCACGATGCGGGAGGGATGGGGCTCGCCCAGGATCGTGCGACATCGGTGATCTTCGGTATGCCCCAATCCGCGGTGCAGCGGGGCGGTGTCGATCACGTCGTGTCCTTGAGTGACATGGCGGCGTGTATTCATGACGCGCTGACGCGACGGGCCGTTCGATGAAGGGTTATCTTGTGATACGGGCGGGCGGCGACCAATACGGGTTGCCGATCGGTGATGTCGTGGAAGTCGTTGACCATGCCGAGACCGAGCCGGTGCCTGGTGGGCAGCCGGCGGTACGTGGCATCGCGCGAATTCGGGGGCGGATGTTACCGGTGGTGCACCTCGGGGCGCTCCTGAGGGAGCAGCCTCCGACGGAGAAAGAGACGAGAACGGTCGTGGTGATGCGCTGCGGGACGCGCAGGGTCGCGTTCGAAGTCGATGACGCCGATGCCGTAATTCGTGACACGCCGATTCCGGTCCCGCCGGGAGGAAACTGTCCCTGGGCCGCCGGGGTCGCGCGCCACGACCAAGCGCTCATCCCGATTCTCGACATGGACATGTTGAACGAGCGATTGGGTACGCGTGCCAGTGAGACGACACCGTGAATACTCAGGAAGAAGTGCAGTTGGTGACGTTTCGCGTTGGCGGTCATGAATTCGGACTCAACATCTTTGATGTGGAGCGGGTGCTGCGTTACGAGGCGCCCGCACCATTGCCGAAGGCTCCCGATTTCCTCGAGGGTGTCATGGAGTACGGGGAGGCGGCGATCCCGGTTATCGACCTTCGCAAGAGACTGAGTGTCGAGGCGTCCGTACTCGACGAGACCCGGACGATGATCCTCGAATGGGAGCAGGGAAAGATCGCCGTCGTCGTGGATGCGGTTGTGGAGCTCTTGAAGGCTCCCGTCGACGAGATCACGCCCCCGCCGCCGATCGTACGAGGTCTTGCGGCGGAATACATCACCGGGATCTTCACCCGTGACGGACGCACCATCGTGATCCTGGCCGCGGCCAGGATCCTCTCATCCACCGAGCGCCTCGCGCTCGAAAAAGTGACGAAGAAGGCGGCCAATGGATCCTGACACCACCGTCGCCCCCCTGAGAGGCCAGTTCAACGCCATCTCGGCGCGCCTCAGACAAACGCCGAGCGGCGCGGAACGGGACGCGGTAAAGCGAGACATCATCGGACTCTTCAAGCTCGTCGATCAAGCCATTACCGACCTGAGCGCCCTCAAGGAGGACATTCGGGCCCTGGTCGATGAATACAAGGAGCTGGCGGCTAGCCAGAGCGGCGATCAGGCGCCCCAGTTCACGGGCGCCGTGCCTGTGGTGCACGACCACCTCGGGGCATCGACGTACATCGAGAAGGGCTGGAGCCTGATCTCGCTGGGGGATTACCCCGCAGCGATCCAAGCGCTCGAACGGGCGCTGGTGCTGTCCCCTGAGGATCCCCAGGCCCAGTCGCAGTTGGGCTGGGCCCAGATGCTCCACGGCGACTACGACGATGCTTTGGGCACGTTCCAGCAGGTGCTGATGAAAGAGCCGGCAAACTCCCTGGCGCGGATCAACGTCGGCTACATCTGCCTGAAGAAGCGCATTTTCGGGGAGGCGATCGAACATCTGTCCAAGGCGATCCGCCTCGACAACGACAAGAAGGCAACGCTGTACGCGCACTACTATCTCGGCCTCGTCTACTTCGAGCGCGAGATGTACGAGGATGCGCAGAACTTCTTCCAGAAGACTTTGGCGTTGGGGCCGAACCTGATCGAAGCGTACTACGAGTTGGGGCGGGCCCAGTGGTACGCCGAGGATCGGGATGCAGCCCGCGAAACCTGGGCGCAGGGTCATAAGGCGAACAAGCTCACCACGTGGGGCAAGCGATGTAAGGAAGCCTTCGACCGGGTCGAACGGGGAGAGGAGCCACTCCAGTAGTACTCCCGCTGGTTCTCGCCGTGCTGGCGTTCCAGGGACCGGAGCTGGTCCGCGTGGGACGCGTCACCGTGGTGTATTGGCCGGAGACGGAGCTGACCGCGATTGCTCTGGCCGAGCGATCCGATCCGGCCGGCCGGTGGCCGGGGTTGGAAGATCCTCAGGATTTCCCGTTTCGTCTGGTGGTGACCCCGAACCAGCACGTCTTCGATTCCGTCACGGCGGGCCGGGTCCCTGGATGGGGCGCGGGCGCCACGTTTCCGGCAACCAACACCATCGTCCTCGTCCACGGTGGCAACATCGAGCAGGTGTGGCGACACGAGATGGCCCACCTGACGGTGCGAAACGCCGTCGGGCGCGTGCCCCTGTGGTTTGACGAGGGGTATGCCAGCAGGGCTGCCGGAGAGTGGAGTCGCCTCGAGGCCCTGCGGGTCAATTGGTCCATGGTGCGGGGGGAGGTTCCGAGCCTGATTCGGTTGAACCGGCAGCTCCGGAGCGGTGCGGCCAGCGCCCGGGCGAGCTATGCTTTGGCCACCACGGCAGTCTTGTTCCTGGAGCGCCTCGGCCAGGAGCGGGGGTTGAGCCCCCTCATGCAGGCGCTGGCCGAGACCTCAGATTTGGACCGGGCGTTGCGCCGGACGTACGGCCTCACCCTCGATCAGTTCGAGGGCCACTGGCGGGAAGAGCTCCGGAAGCGTTATGGATGGCTGCTTCTCGCAACCTCCTTCTCCGTGTTTTGGAGCGTTGTGGCCGTCGTGCTGTTGGGTTTGTGGGCCCGCCGTCGCCGGCGCGATCGGCTCCGGCGGGCTCGGCTGGATGAGGGATGGGTTGTGCTGGACGGGGGTGACTTCCCAACTTCTTGACCGGGAGGTCCGTACCAATTAATGTCACCCACCTATGTCTGAGAAGGCAGCTTCCCCCGCCCGATTGCAGTTCCGCCCCATCAACGGGATTCTGCTCGGTGGGGCGCTGATAGCGCTGGCTGTCGGGTACATGCTTCTGGCCAGAGGGTCAACCACGGTTGCCCCGGCGCTGCTGGTGGTGGGATACTGTATCTTGTTTCCGCTGGGCTTGGCGCTCTGAGGAGAATCGAGGGCGAATAGCTCAGTTGGTTTAGAGCGCCTGCCTTACAAGCAGGAAGTCGGGGGTTCGAATCCCTCTTCGCCCATCGGGGTACTAAGTATTAAGAAGTGAATAAGGAACAGGCAGCGGATTTTCGGGGATTCTTCGCCGGAAGCCGCGTCTCAGATGGAGGTCGTATCGGTGCGCAATTTTCGTTTGTTTTTGGGATATGCTTCCTTAATATCGGCGGTCTCGCTGGGGTTGCTGGCGGCACCTGGGGCGGCCGAGGCCCAGCGCACGCGGGTGCTGGAGCGGTTCCTCGTCCTGCCTCCCCATCCGGTGGACCACGCTGATTCGATCTACGTGCTCGAGTTGGCGTATGAAATCCGGGCGCGCCTCGAGGGCCGGTTCCGCACGCAGGTCACCATCGTCACGACGGAGCAGTACTGCGAGGCCCTTGATGCCTCGGGCTTCGACTGCTCGTTCCTCCCGGACGAGAACTCGGCCCTCCAGTTGGCCAACTTCCTGCGGGCCGACAGCTACACTACCAGCGAGTTCCGCAGAAATTCCGAGCCCAGGCTGACCCTCCGGCTGGTGGACATCGGCCGGTCCGGCATCGCGGGCTGGGTGACGGTGATTGGTGAAACCGGCCAGGGCGCCGACGATTTCGCCAAGGCCGTGGCGGACTCGATTCGTCAGCAGGTGCGGGTCTCCGAAAATGCCCGCAATTGTTCGGAGCGCCGGGACCGATCCGACTTCCGGGGCGGCCGGGAGCGGGCCGAGCGGGTGTTCCGGGAGTACCCGAACCATCCGACCGCGGCCATGTGCGTGGCGGACATCTTCGCCGCCACCGACCAGCCGCCTGACAGCCTGATCTGGGCGTACACGAAGGTCACGACGGGCGATCCCCTGTTGGAGCGGGCGTGGCAGCGACTGGCCGAGGCCCACTTCGCGAAGGGCGACACGCTCGGGGCCATCGAATCGTCGGAGATGCGCCTTTCCGCCGTTCCCGAGGACATGGATCAGCGCCTGAGCGTGATTCAGATGTGGCAGCTCCAGCGAGAGTACGATCGGGCACTGGTCCTGGTGGAGGAGGGATTAGAGCAGCAGCCGGGGCACCCGACTCTTGTGCGCCAGCGGGCCCGGCTGTGCTTTGACGGCCAGCACTGGGCGTGTGCGGTGGAGGCGTTCGCCGATTGGTACGAGTCCGAGCCGGGCTTGGCCAGTGACTCCGGGTTCTTCATTCAGGTGTTGGGCGCCGCGGAGTTCGCCGACGACAGCACGGCACGGTTGCAGTGGACGGAGGAGGCGGTCGAGCAGTTCCCCACTTCCTTGCGGTTCTGGAGACAGCGGGCAGGAATACTGAGCACGGCTACCGCGGACACGATGGCCACTCTGGAGGCCTACCGGCAGGTAATGGATCTGGCCCCGGAGGACTTCCTGGCCAAGCTGGCCTACGCGAGCACGTTGGTGGGTACGGTCGTCATCGACACCGCCGTGGCCCTGGATACCGCAACCTTGTTCCGAGCCGACTCGATCATGACCGTGGTGCGGGATATGGCGGGAGATGATCCGGGTGCCCAACGGATGATGGCGCCGTTCTACTACACGCCGGGAGCCGCGATCGCTCAGGCGAGAACGGACCCCGCCCTCGCCATGGCGTGGCTGGAGAAGGCCATCGAGTACGACGTCACCGGACAGATTACGGTCCCGGCCAGTTTCTTCTACGGCTTGGCGGCCTTCTTTTACCTACAGCCGCTCTATGCTGAAGTCGCGGCATCCGAATCGTGTGAAGGAGCCCAGGAGTTCGACGTCATGGCCAAGCTCGCCGTGGAGCGGATGACGGCGGGGGCGAGTGTCTCGCAGCAATTCGCCGATCAGCTGCTCCCGAGTCTCGATCGGATCTCGGCCGCTGCGGAGCAGATGATTGCGGTGTTCTGCTCGTCGAGGTAGGAGTCGGCGACCGGGCTTGAATTACGAATGCGGGGGTGACTACATTGAGGCCCCGAATGAGATAGGGGCTGTAGCTCAGTTTGGTTAGAGTGCCGGTCTGTCACACCGGAGGTCGCGAGTTCAAGTCTCGTCAGCCCCGTTGACGTTGGAAAATCAAAGCCCCGCTTGATTCCCAGGCGGGGCTTTCCTTTTATTCTCACCGTGACGGTGATGACCTACCACGATCCGGTGCTCGCCAATGAGGTCGCGCGCCTCGCTGTGGGGCGGTCCCGCGGCGTGGACTGCACCGCCGGCGGTGGGGGCCACACGGCGATCTTCCTCGGCGCGGGCCTCGGCGTCCTCGCCATAGACCGAGATCCCGAGGCGGTTGCGGTGCTTCGCCAGCGGTTTGCGCCCTCCGAGGTGACCGTGCTCGAGGGTCGATTCGCCGACGCGCACGTCCTCGGGGAGATCGGGCGGTTTGCGCCCGATCTCGTGCTCCTCGACCTCGGTGTCTCGTCCCATCAGATCGACAGTGAGTCCCGGGGGTTCTCGTTCCGGCCCGGTGTGCCGCTCGACATGCGGATGACTTCAGGCGCCGGAGCGACGGCGGCGGAGTTGCTCGCCTCTGCCCCGGAAGCCGACCTAGCCCGCCTGTTCAAGGAGTACGGTGACGAGCCCCGGGCGAGGCGGTTGGCCCGGGAAATTGCGCGACGCCGGACTCGGGCCTCCCTCACAACGAGTGACGATCTGGTCAACGCCATCCGCGCGGTGCTAGGCGGCCGCAGCGGTCCCTCGGATTTCGCCCGGCTGTTCCAGGCCGTGCGGATTGCCGTCAACGACGAGTTGTCGCAACTCGACGAGGCGCTCGCCTCCATCCGAGATGCCCTGATGCCCGGAGGTCACCTGGCCGTCATCGCGTATCACTCCGGCGAGGACCGGATGGCGAAGCACGGGTTTCGAGAGTGGGCCCGGGAGTGCGTGTGCCCACCCGGCCAACCGGTGTGCACATGCCGTGGACGGGCACTCGGCAACGTGGAGACCAAGCGGGCCGTGCGTCCGGGACCCGAAGAGATTGCGCAAAACCCACGGGCTCGCAGCGCGAAGCTGCGAGTGTTCCGGAAGGCCGATGAAGCTCAGGGGTAGGGGCTGGGTGGCCGTCTGGCTGCTGCTTCTCCTGGGCGTATTGACCTGGGTCGTGGCGCGTCAAACCGCTTCCCACCTCGCCGCGACGGACTTGCGGGATACACAGGAGCTGCGCTCATCGCTCGAAGCGCAGCGGGCGGAGCTGCTTCGCCGCATCACCGAGGCGGGAAGCAGGGCCGTTCTCGTTCCGCGGGCCGAGTCGCTGGGGCTTCGCTTGCCTGCGGACAGTGAGATGGTCATCCTGCAGGTGCCAACTCGGGAGGGACGCTGACATGCCGAAGGCGGTGGTTCGTTTGCAGGCGGTGCGGGTGGGATTCGGTGTTGCCGCCGCTGTGCTCTTGATTCGGGCGGTCCAAGTCCAGCTCGTCGAGGGGGCCGCCTACCTGGACACGGCACAAGCTCAGCGGACCGAGCGTGTCGAGTTGCCCGCAACGCGCGGAGGCATCTTCGACCAGAACGGGGTGCCGTTGGCCCTGACCCAGGAGATGTTTCGGGTTGGGGTTGCCCCCGGCGAGCTGCGAGATACGAGTGCGGCCATCGAGGCCATTGCCCAGCACCTCGGCCTGTCGAGCCGGTTTGTCCGACAGCAGCTTCGCCTCCCCTACGCGTACTTCCACGGTCCGTTCAGCTCGAGCCAGATTGCGCCGCTCCGGGAGATTCGCGGGGTGCACCTCGAATCCGAACTGACCAGATTCTACCCGAACCCCGATTTCGCCCGGTCAGTGCTGGGACGGCCGGAAGCCCCTGGACGACCGGCCAGCGGGATCGAACGGGTCCTCGACACGCTGCTGGTCGGTCGGCCCGGGAGCGCCGTCGTGTTGCGGGACCAGTTCGGGCGGCGGTACCAGTCGCCCTCGCGGCTCGACGCGTTTCCCGTACCGGGCCACGACTTATTCCTCACCATCGACGCCGAGCTCCAGGACATAGTGGAGCGGAGCCTGGCGGAGGCCATCGACCGTCTCGAGGCAACCGCCGGCGAGGTGGTGATCATGGATCCGCAGACCGGTGAATTGCTCGCCGTGGCGTCGCGGCGGGCGGACGGCGCCGAGCCCCCAAGCGTGTTCACCTCGGTGTTTGAACCGGGGTCCACGGCAAAGCTGTTCGCGGCGGCGGCGCTCCTCGAGCACGAGCTGGTTGGACCCGACGACACGGTCTGGGGCGAACAGGGGGAGTACCGCCTCGGCGGTAGGGTGATCGAGGACGAAACGCCGGAGGGCTGGATGACCTTGGGGGACGTCATCCGCCGGTCCAGCAACATCGGCATCGTCAAATTCGCGTCCCGCCTGACGCCGGAACAGCACTTCATGGCACTGCGGGACTTTGGACTCGGCACGCCCGCCGGCATCGAGCTGCCGGGTGAGTCCAGCGGCATCCTCGCCAAGCCAGCGCAGTGGACCAGGTGGAGTGGAGCGAGCCTGTCGTACGGATACGAGCTGGCCGTCACCATGTTGCAGTTGGCGTGCGCCTACTCGGCGATCGCGAACGACGGGATCCTCATGCAGCCGGCGCTGGTGCGGAGCGTGCAGGCGCCGGATGGCTCCGAGGTGTACCGCCACCGCCCCGCGCCGGTACGTCGTGTGATGAGCGCCGCCGTCGCCGCGGAGCTCCGATTGATGCTCCGCG
Source organism: Gemmatimonadota bacterium (assembly GCA_039588255.1). Classification (GTDB taxonomy): domain Bacteria; phylum Gemmatimonadota; class Gemmatimonadetes; order Gemmatimonadales; family GWC2-71-9; genus B3T1B10. Next base: position 41,098 of record JBDHAF010000002.1, read on the forward strand.
GTGTCGTGGATGTGGACGGCACCGGATCCACGGCCGCCCTGGTGAACTATGAAGTGGCCGGAAAGACGGGCTCTGCCCGTCGGGCGGGGCCGGGGGGCTATATCCCCGGGTCCACCACCGCGAGCTTCGCGTCGATGTTTCCAGCGGATGAGCCCCAACTCGTGATGGTGGTGAAGCTCGACGACCCCGAGGGGGGATTCGCGCGAACGAGTGCGGCACCGCTGACCCGGACGGTCCTCGAGCAGGTGCTGGCGGCGCATACCAGCGCGCTAGACCCCGGAAGGATGGAGGGAGTGGCGGCCAGCGCGCGTCCACGCCCCGCGCTGGAAGATGGCGTGGTTCCCTACGTGGTCACTTGGCCGATCGAGGCACGGCCGGACGTCCAGGTGGATCGTCGAGTTCCCGACGTTGTCGGCCTTTCCATCCGCCAAGCGGCGCGCCGGTTGCACCAGTTGGGATTGCGGGCCCGAGTCGAGGGCCGAGGCCGGATAGCGTCGGTGGTTCCAGCTCCGGGCACGCCGGTCGCCGAGGGCGATCTCATCACCATCGTCGGTGGGGACGGAGATACCCGACGGTGACCACTTTCGAGCGCATAGTGCAGTCCCTCGAGCGCGCTGGCTTGATGGTGAGCCCGCCGGATACGCCGCCCTCCACCATCGAGGGGATCACCGATGACTCGCGACGCGTCGCTCCCGGTTGGCTCTTCTGCGCCGTCGAGGGCACCGCGGAAGACGGGCATCGCTATCTGCCGGACGCCGTGTCCCGGGGAGCGGCTGCGGCGTTGGTGTCGCGTCCGTCGGAGCTACCGATTCCGCAGATAGTGGTTCGAGAGAGCCGGGCCGCCGTCGCCCTCGCGGCGGGCGAGTGGTTCGGACACCCCGCGCGGGACCTCCGGATGGTGGGCGTGACGGGCACGAACGGCAAGTCGACGACGGTTGCCCTCATTCGACACCTGCTGAACCACGACGACGACACGGGCTCCATGGGGACCCTCGGGGCGTTCGACGGTGGTGGCGTGCCGGTGTACGAGGAAGGGCTCACAACGCCCGGGCCGGTTCAGCTCCAACAGACCCTCGCCCGGCTGCGAGATACCGGTGTCACCAAGCTGGCGATGGAGGTGTCGTCCCACGCCCTCGATCAACAACGGGTCGATGCATTGTCGTTCGCCGCCGGTGTGTTCACGAACCTCACCCACGATCATCTCGACTACCACGCGACGCTCGAGGAGTATTTCCAGGCGAAACAGCGGCTCGTCGGGTTGGTGGAGCCGGGTGGCAGCGTCGTGGTCAACGCCGACGAGTCCGTGTGGTCGAGGCTGCTGCTGCCGGAGGGCCGGCGCCACGTTTCGTACGGCATCGATTTCGGAGCCACCGTTCGGGGTGACGACGTACGGCTCGATGCAGACGGGGCCAGCTTCCAGGTCCTCATGGCGGGAGGTTCGTATCCTGTTCGCACGCCGTTATTGGGGGATTTCAACGTGAGTAATGCCTTGGCGGCTGTGGCGGCGGTATGGGCGTTGGACGTGCCCGCCGACGAGATCGTCGCCCGCTTGGCAACCCTGCCGCAGGTGGTGGGACGCATGGAGCAGTTGTACGGAGAGCGCTACTTGATTCTCCGCGACTACGCCCACACGCCGGATGCCCTCCGCCGGGCGATGGGGGTGGCTCGACCGTTGACAGCGGGGCGTCTGATCGTGCTCTTCGGGTGCGGGGGGGACCGGGATCGACGGAAACGTTCGGCGATGGGCAACATCGCGGCGAGCGGTGCGGATCTCGCCATCGTGACTTCGGACAATCCTCGAACCGAGGATCCGGATCGCATCATCGACGATATCGTGGAGGGCATGGAGGGGTGGGCGCACATGCGAATCACCAACCGGCGGGAAGCCATCGAGCGGGCGATCGAGATGCTCGAAGAGGGTGACTGTCTGCTGTTGGCGGGGAAGGGACACGAAACCTATCAGGTCGTGGGCACCGAACGCTCGCCGTTCGATGAGCGGGAGATCGTGCTCCAGATCCTTGCCGGTCGAGCGACCACGTGATTTGGACGAGTGAGGCCGTCGCGGGGGTGCTGCACGCTGATGCGACGGGCGATCGAACGTTCGCCGAGATCAGCAGCGATACCCGTACGCTGGGCGAGAACGCCCTGTTCATTGCCCTTCTGGGGGAGCGGTTTGACGGGCACAAGTTTCTCGAGGCCGCCAGCCGCGCTGGTGCCACGGGCGCCGTGGTGCGTCGGGGGACTCCACAGGTCGCGGGACTGGTGCATTTCGAGGTCGATGACACCCTGGTCGCCTTGGGACGCCTCGCGAGGACCCGCCGTCGCCAGGCTCACGGCCCGGTGGTTGCCGTGACCGGAACAAACGGCAAGACGTCCACCAAGGAGATGTTGGCTCAGGCACTGGGGAGCCGGTGGAGGGTGCATGCCACCGTCGCCAACCTGAACAACCGCATCGGGGTGCCTCAGACAATTCTGACGGCGCCGGACGACGCGGAAGCGCTTGTCTTGGAGGCGGGTGCCAACGAGATCGGTGAGATCGGCCATCTGCGGGACATCATCGAACCGTCGGTGGCTGTGGTGACCAACGTGTCGGCGGGGCACCTGGTCGGGTTCGGATCGCTGGAGACCGTGCTCGCCGAAAAGGTGTCCTTGGTGCGGGACTGTCCGGTGGCGGTGGTGGGAACACGCCCGCCGAGCCTGGCGGTGGAAGCGCGGAAGCAAGCACAGCGGGTCATTGCGGCCGGCACTGACCCCGGCGCCGACGTCGCCCCTGATGAGTGGACCGCCGGGGACGACGGTCGCGTGACCCTCACTTTTAGGGGTGAGCGCGTCGCGCTTCCCTTGGTCGGTCGGCACCACGTGGACAACGCCATGGTCGCCCTGGCGGTGGCGGGAGAACTCCAGCTCGATATTGAACAGGTCGCCCGAGCCCTGGAGCACGTGCAGCTTCCCGGTGGGCGGTGCGAAGTCCTCCGGCGCGGCGGTCTCATCATCCTCAACGACACGTACAATGCCAACCCCGAGTCCCTCAGGGCATCCCTCGAGACCGCCGCCGACCTCCGGGCCGGCCGCCCCCTCGTCGCCGTGGTGGGCACCATGCTGGAGTTGGGCGATGCTTCGCCGCGACTTCATCGGGAAACGGCCGAGGCGATTCTGCGGGAAGACCCCAAGCTGGTGGGCGCCACCGGGGAGTTCATCGACGCGTTCGAAGCGCTGGACGTGCCGGCGGACCAGCTCGTGACATCGCGCGACGTGGAGGAATTGGGTAGTGTGTTGCGGGACCGGTTGGACGGCGATGAGCTGGTGCTGGTGAAGGCATCCCGAGGCATGCGCCTGGAGCGCCTCATCCCGTTGCTCCTGAGAGAATACGAGGCCTAGTGCTCTATCACTTCCTGTACCCACTCCGCCAATACATCGGCGCCCTGAACGTCTTTCAATACATCACCTTCCGAGCCGCCGGCGCGGCGGTCACCGCCATCCTCCTCGCGTTCGTCGCGGGGCCGCCGATCATCCGGAGGCTCCGGGCGCGGAAGGTAGGACAGGTCGTGCGCGCGGACGGGCCCACGTCCCACCAATCCAAGGTCGGGACGCCCACGATGGGCGGTCTGATCATACTGTTGTGCACTATCGTCCCGACGCTCCTCTGGGCGCGGTTTGACAACCGGTACGTCATCGTTGCCATGATCGCGACGCTGTGGACCGGCGCCATCGGATTCCTCGACGACTACCTGAAGATCGTGCAGGGCAAGCCCCGGGGGCTCGTCGCCCGGTACAAGCTGGTGGGGCAGATCGTGTTCGGGGCAGTACTGGGGATTTACCTGCTCCAGTTCCCCCTGGCGCACAACCTCCCGGCCAACGCCACCACGCTCCCGTTCTTCAAGTACATCATGGTGCTTCTGACGCCGCCGCTGTACGTGGCGTTCGTGGCGCTGGTGACGACGGGATCGAGCAACGCGGTGAACCTCACCGACGGACTCGATGGGCTGGCCGCGGGCCTCTCCATGATCGCCGCGGCGACGTTTGCCATCTTTGCCTACGTGATCGGCCGAATCGATACGTCGGAATATCTCAACATTTTTTATCTGGTCGACTCCGGCGAGCTCACGATCTTTTGCACGGCCCTCGCGGGCGCCTGTCTGGGATTCCTGTGGTTCAACTCCCATCCCGCCGAAGTGTTCATGGGAGACACGGGGAGCCTGGCCATCGGTGGTGCACTGGGGACGGTGGCGATCCTGCTCAAGTCGGAGTTCCTCCTCGTGATCGTCGGGGGGGTGTTCGTCGCGGAGGCGGCGTCGGTCATCATCCAGACGGGAGCGTTCAAGTACCGCAAGCGGCGCCATGGAGTGGAGTACGCGCGAGAGCACCGGGTGCTCCGCATGGCACCGCTACATCACCATTTCGAGAAGGCTGGTTGGGCGGAGCCGCAAATTGTCATTCGCTTCTACATCTTGGGAATCTTTTGCACGCTGCTCGCGCTGGCGACGTTGAAGATCCGCTGATTCCCCCGGATTGGCTGGCCCGCGAGGTAGCCGTCGTCGGGCTCGGCCGCACGGGGATTGCCGCAGGTCTGTGGTTGGCGGATCACGGTGTTCGCGTGTATGCGTCGGACGCCGCCGACCGGCCCGAGGTCGCCGCCGCCGCCGAGATGTTGCGGGGGAAGTCCGCCGCGGTGGATGTGGGGTTCCACGACCTAGCCCGGATTCGGTCGTGTGCGGCGGTCGTCATCTCCCCCGGCGTGCCTCCCGCCGCGGCGCCACTGGCCGCCGCCCGCGACGCCGGCGTGCCGGTGGTGGCCGAACTGGATCTCGCGGCGCGGGCGTTGGCCGGCGTGCCCCTCGTGGTGGTCACCGGAACGAACGGCAAGACTACGACCACCGCCTTGATCGCCCACCTGCTCCGGTCTTCGGGGATTGAGGCGGAGGCGGCGGGCAACATTGGCCGGCCGTTGATCGCGTTGGCCGACCGCGCGTCGTCGCTGCAGTGGGTTGTCGTGGAGGCATCCTCGTTTCAGCTGCACGACTCAGCCAAGCTGGCGCCGGCCATCGGCGTGGTCACCAACCTCGCGCCGGACCATCTCGACCGGTACGACAGCGTAGAATCGTATTATGCGGACAAGCAGTTGCTCTTTCGCAACGCGACAGACCAATCGGTGTGGATTCTCAACGGCGACGACGTGGGCGTCGAGGCGCTGGCGGCCGGCGTGCCGGGCGAGCGCCGCACGTGGAGTACGCACGCGAGAACAGACGCATGGTGGGACCGCTCGAAGGGGGCCCTCATGCTCGGTGACCGGGTGGTCATGGACCGAAGCAACGTGCCGCTTCTGGGCGACCACAATGTCGAGAACGTCCTTGCCGCCGTCCTCGTCGCCGCGGTCGCCGGCGTGGAGCCGTCACAGGTTGCGGCGGCGATCCCGTCGTTCGAGGCGTTACCGCACCGGTTGGAACCGGTGCGCGAGGTCGACGGGGCACTGTGGATCAACGACTCCAAGGGCACCAACGTCGCGTCGACCCGCGTGGCGCTGGCGGCGATGGACCGTCCGTTTGTGTTGATTGCCGGAGGGCTGGACAAGGGTGAGGGTCTCGACCCCCTCGTGCCGCTGTTGACTAGGTGCCGCCGGCTGGTGGCATACGGCGAGGCAGGGGAAAAGGTCCAACGCGCATTGGGAGAATCGGTGGAAACGGAGGTCGTGGAGACGCTTGAAGCGGCCGTCCGGTCTGCCCGTCGGGTCGCGCAAGCGGGCGACGCGGTGCTCCTCTCCCCGGCGTGCGCAAGCTTCGACCAGTTCCGCGACTTCGAGGAGCGGGGCGACGTGTTCAAGCAGCTGGTAGGGGACCTGTAGATGGCACGGCGTCGCCCTCTGCCTCGCGCCACGTGGGAGACCCGGTTGTTGTTTCTCGTCACGCTGGTTCTCGTCGTGTTCGGGATCGCGGCGGTGTATGGCGCGTCGAGCATCGTGGCGGTGCAAGCGGGCGAGACCGGATCGGCGTTTGCCCTGCGCCAGTTGATCGGGGCCACCATTGGCGGGGCTGCGCTGTTGATCGGTGCGCGCGTCGACTACCACACGTGGGAGCGGCTTGCGTGGCCATTGCTCGGCATCGTGTCCCTGTCGCTGTTGATTCTGTTGCTGCCGTTTGCGGGTCCCATCGTTCTGGAGATCAACGGTTCGCGGCGCTGGCTCGGGGTGCCCGGGTTCTCGGTCCAGCCGGCGGAGTTCGCAAAGTTCGCGGTGGTGGTTTGGACCGCGATGCTTGCTACAAAGAAGCGCGATCGCCTGCGCAACTTCAGGCGAGGCTTGTTGCCGTTTCTCGTCGTCCTCGTTCCAGTGGCGGCGCTGGTGCTTTTCGAGCCGGCCCTGTCGCTCGCGCTGTCGGTGTGCCTCCTGGCGGGCGTCGTGCTGTTCTCCGCCGGCGCCAGAATCGGGCACTTCATCGTCATCGGCGTGATCATGACCCCCTTTCTCTGGCGGGAGATCACCGCCGTGCAATACCGGATGCAGCGATGGATGACGTTCCTCAGTTCGGGAACGGACTACGCCGAATCGGGGTGGCAGATTCAGCAGTCGCTCATCGGTACGGGGGCGGGGAGACTCTTCGGCGTCGGGTTCGGTGAGGGGATGCAGAAGATGGGATACCTTCCGTACGGGTACTCCGATTTCATCTTCAGCACCATTGGAGAGGAATGGGGCTTCCTGGGGGTCGCGTTGCTCATCGGCTTGTTCACCGTGTTCGTGGTCATTGGGTTGCACATTGCGCGGACGGCGGCCGATCGCTTCGGCACGCTGCTGGCCGTGGGGCTCACCGCGATGATTGGCGTGACGGCATTCGTCCACATGGCCGTCACGCTGGGCATCGTGCCGACGACGGGACTTCCGTTGCCGTTCATCTCGTACGGACGCACCAATTTGATCGTCTCCATGTTTGCCACGGGCGTGCTGATCAACATCGGCGAGCGACGATGAAGGTCGTGATCGCCGGTGGCGGAACGGGCGGCCATCTCATGCCGGCGCTGGCCATCGCGGACGCGCTGTGCGCGTTGCGCCCCGATGTCGAGCCGGTCCTCGTGGGAGCTGAGCGCGGCGTCGAGGCCCAGATTCTACCAGAGCGGGATCGCTACCCGTTTTATCTCCTTCCCGCAGAGCCCATCCATCGGCGTGCGTGGTGGAAGAACGCCAAATGGTTGTTTCTCGCCGGGCGGCTGATGCGGAAGTGCCGGCGCATACTCGACCGCGAGCGGCCGACCTTCGCGGTGGGGACCGGCGGCTACGCCGCTGGACCGATGTTGTGGGCGTGTAGCCAGCGGGGCATTCGCTATGGGTTACAGGAGCAAAACGCGCTACCCGGTGTGACGACGCGATGGCTGGCGCGGCGGGCCCACCAAGTGCACTTGGGATTTCCCGAGGCGCGGGCCCACCTACGCCCGGGTCCCGCTACGGAGATCTTCGAGTTCGGCAATCCCATCTCGCCCCCGGAGGCACAGCTCGATCGTGGGGCTGCACGGCGGGCCCTCGGCATTCCCGACGATGCGGCCGTGTGTTTCGTCATGGGGGGAAGTCAGGGTGCCCGCAGTATCAATCGGGCCGTAGCCCAAGCACTGGCGGACGGTGCGCTGGACGACATCGCGCTGCTGTGGAGTACCGGTCCTGCCATGTGGGAGGAATACCGGCACCACCATGCGCCGCCACGCCGAATCGTCAAGCCGTTTTGGGATCCGGTGGGCGAGGCGTACGGGGCGACGGACGTCGTGGTGGCTCGCTCCGGTGCCATGACCGCCGCAGAGCTCTCGGCGTGGGGGTTGCCGGCGATTCTGATTCCGCTTCCCCTTGCCGCCGCCGATCACCAAACCCGAAACGCGGTGGCGCTGGAGCAGGCCGGGTCGGCGGTCCACCTTCCCGAATCGAATCTCAAACCCGAGTCGTTGGCAGGCCTCGTAACGGAGATCCTGGGGTCTCCGGAGCGGCTCCGGACCATGTCGCAAATTGCGATTGAGCGGTCACAACCGGACGCCGCGAGGCAAATTGCGGGGCATCTTTTGGCACTCGCCGAGTAGGCCAAAGTCTTTCGTAAATCTAGACTTAGCCTTATTTTACACCCCATCCATGGAACTATTTGCCCCTGACAATCCCCGACCCATTCACTTCATGGGGATCGCGGGTGCCGGTATGGGTGCGCTTGCTCTCCTGGCCCGGCACCGAGGGGTAGCAATCACCGGAAGCGACATCGATCCGACGAACGCAGCCGACCTCATCCAGGCCGGGGTGGAGGTGTATGCGGGACACGATCCGGCGCACATTCGCGACGCCCGGGCGGTGATCTACACCTCGGCGGTGGATCCCGAGCACGCCGTGTTGCGGGCGGCCGGCGACGCCGGCGTGCCGACCTTCAAGCGGGCCGACGCGCTGCGATTGCTGATTGGCGACCGGGTGACTGTCGGGGTAGCCGGTACTCACGGGAAAACGACGACGGCCACCATGGTGACCGAGGTGCTAGCTGCCGTCGGTCGGGATCCCACGGGCGTCGTGGGCGGACGGGTCGACGCGTGGGGTGGCAACGCGCGGGTGGGTGGTGACGAGCTCTTCGTCGTGGAGGCGGACGAGTACGACCAATCCTTTCTCTCCCTGCACCCCACCATCGCGGTCGTGAACAACGTGGAAGCGGAGCACCTCGAGTGTTACGGGTCCGTCGATGCACTGGAGGATGCGTTCGTGGAGTTCGCCGGCAGGGCGGAGCGCGTGCTCTTGGGTGCCGATGACGTGGGGGCGATCCGTGTGGCGGAGCGACTCGATACGGCGGTGTGGCGTGTCGGCGAAGCGCCCGATGCCGACCTTCGGCTCACGGACCTGCGGCGGGATCCGGAAACGACGACAGCGCAGCTGCAATTCCCGGACGGACGCTCGGTGCGTCTCTCGCTCCACGTTCCCGGAGTGCACAACCTGCGCAACGCGGCCATGGCGATGGGGGTGGCCGCCGCCGTCGATGCAAACCTCGACGACGCCGCAACCGCGCTCGCGGCGTTCGGCGGCGTCGGCCGGCGGTTTCAGATCATCGGCACCAAGGGTGGGGTGACGGTGGTCGACGACTACGCCCACCATGCCACGGAGGTCTCGGCCACGATCGGTGCGGCCCGTCAGCGGTTTCCCAACGCCCGTATCGTCGTGGCGTTTCAGCCCCACCTGTATTCGCGAACGCAGCGGCAGAGTGAGGCGTTGGGTCGCGCGCTGGTGGTGGCCGACGTGGTCGTCGTCACCGACGTCTATCCCGCCCGGGAACAGCCGATCCCCAACGTCACCGGCAAGTTGGTGGCGGAGGCGGCGTCCAAGGCCGGTGCGAGCGTGATCTGGATCGAGGATCGGGACGATCTGGCGGGCCGCCTCGCCGAGATGGCTCGGCCCGGCGACGCGGTGCTCACGCTGGGAGCGGGGGACATCACCCAGGTCGCCGCCGACCTGCTTCACCGACTCGCCGACGCTGCCGCATGAAGCGACGCGTCATGCTCTTTGTTGCCGGTGGGGCGGTCGTTCTGGCCGCGCTCCTGGCGACTCCCCTCCTCCTGCGCCAGATGACGTTCTTCCGCGTGCGGCAGGTGGAGCTGGTTGGGGTGCGGTATCTTGCGCCGGACGACCTCCTGGACGCCCTCGGCATGGAGCCGGACCAGAACATCTTCGACGACTTGGAGGTGCTGGAGGAACGGGTGTCGCGGGTGGGTGGCGTCGTCCAAGTGCGTGTGCGACGCCGGTTGCCCGGCACGTTGCGGGTCGATGTGAGTGAACGCTTCCCGATGGCGTTTGCGCCGGGGCCGGAAGGGTTTGTGACGCTGGACGCCTGGGCCAAGCCGTTGCCCTACGATCCCACGGCGAGCGGGGTGGACTTGCCGGTCGTCGCACGCCCGGACACGCTGTTGGTCGGGGCCCTCGCAGCGGTGCGCTTCGCCAGCCGGGAGCTGTACGATGAGGTGGACTGGGTGGAGACCCACGAAGCGGGAGGGGTGCGACTCGTGCTCGGCGACCGCCGGATACTCGTGCGGGACGTGCCGTCGGTGAGCGAGGTGGACGCGGTGCTCGCGGTCCGCGAGCAAATCGGAAACGCATATGACGAACTCGACGCTCGGTATGGTGGTTTGGTCGTCGTGCGGCGGAGAGAGATATGAAGGACGAACACATCGTCGCGGCGCTGGATCTCGGGAGCACGCGCACGTGTGCCGTGATCGCTCAGGTCGCCGGGGACGAGCGGTTTCCCGGGGCAAAGGTGCTCGGGGTCGGGATCTCGAGGGAAACGGGGGTACGCCGGGGGGTCGTCCGTGACATCGACGAAACCACCAGGTCCATCGTGGACGCGATGCGCGACGCCGAGCGCATGGCCGGCGTGCCGGTCCCGGGGATTCACTGTGGTATTGCGGGGGAACACGTCCAATTCCGCACCTCGCCCGGCTTGGCGTCGGTGACGGGAGAAGAGATTTCCCGTGCCGACATCGAGCGGGTCAACGAGGTCGCCACGGCCGTGAGTCTGGGACAGGACCGAGAACTGCTCCACTCAATCCCTCTGGACTACCGGGTCGACGAGCAGGACGGGATCAGCGATCCCGAGGGCATGACGGGGCTCCGGCTCGAGGTGCAGATGTACCTCGTCTCGGTGCAGACCGCCGCTGCCCAGAATCTGCGCAAATCGGTGGACCGGGCCGGCTATCGCATCGCCCGCCTCGTCCTCGAGCCGCTGGCCGCGTCCCTCGCAGTGCTCACCGAGGAAGAGCAGGAGTTAGGGTGCGTGGTCGTCGATCTCGGGGGAGGGTCCACGGGGGTCGCAATCTTCAAGGACGGCAAGGTGCAGCACATCGCTTCGCTCCCGTACGCCGGGTCCCACGTGACCAGCGACATCGTCCAAGGACTGAGCGTCACGCAGGCGGACGCCGAGCGTCTCAAGGAGAAGTGGGGCACCGCCTACACCCCGCTGGTCGACCCCGATGAGGACATCGACCTCCCGAGTACCCCCGGTCAGGGAGTCAGGCAAGCGAAAAGAGAACTACTTGCCCATATTATTCACCAGCGGTTGGACGAGATCTTGGGTCTCGTGCAACAGGAAATTGAAAAAACGGGCTTTGCGGGTAATCTTCCCGCGGGGGCCGTGGTGACCGGCGGTGGGGCACATCAGCCGGGCATCGTCGAGTTGGCGCGGGAGGCCTTCGCGGCTCCGGCGCGGGTGGGGATGCCGCACCGGGGGATTTCAGGGCTCGTGGACAGCGTGCAGGCACCCCGGTACGCCGTGTCTACCGGGCTTCTGCTGTACGCAGCCCGAGAGATCCTCGAACGTGAAGGCGCGACGGAATCAGGTGTTGGCAGGCTCTTTGGTCCGGTGAAACGTTGGCTCCAGGATTTCTTCTAAGAGGCACCCATGGTCTTTGAACTCGAAGAAGCAATCTCCCAGAACGCGCGGATGAAGGTGATCGGCGTGGGGGGTGGCGGTGGGAACGCGGTCAACCGCATGATCGACGAACATCTCATGGGCGTGGAGTTCATCACGGTCAACACCGACGCGCAAGCGTTGATGAACACCAAGGCCGACACGCGCGTGCAGATCGGCAAGAAGCTCACCCGGGGTCTCGGTGCAGGTGCCCGGCCGGAGATCGGGCGCCAGGCCATTGAGGAGAACAAGGACGACGTCCTACAGGTGCTGACCGGAGCCGATCTCGTCTTTGTGACCTGCGGCATGGGTGGTGGCACGGGGACGGGTGCGGCGCCGATCATTTCCCAGCTCGCCCGGGACGTGGGGGCTCTCACGGTCGGCATCATCACCAAGCCGTTCCTGTTCGAGGGTCGCAAGCGCATGCGGCAGGCCGAGATCGGAATCGCCGAGATCCGCAAGCGCGTGGACACCATGATCGTCGTACCCAACGAGCGACTCCTCGCCGTGGTGGGGAAGAACGTGCCGTTCCAGGATGCGTTGAAGAAGGCCGATGAGGTGTTGCTGCATGCGACGCAGGGCATTTCCACCCTCATCACGGTGACCGGCCTGGTCAACGTGGATTTTGCGGACGTCCGGACCGTCATGCAGCATGGTGGCGCCGCCCTCATGGGAACGGGAATGGCCAGGGGGGACGACCGGGCCATCGAGGCCGCCCAGGACGCGATCTCCAGCCCGCTGCTGGACAACGTCTCGATCCTCGGGTCCACCGGCGTTCTGGTGAATATCACCGGCGGCGACGACCTCACCCTCGGGGAGGTCAATCAGGTCAGCGAGATCGTGCACGAGGCCGCCGGTGACCAGGCGGAGATCATCTTCGGCGCCGTGAACGACAGCGCCATGGAGGGCGAGATCCGGGTGACGGTCATCGCCACCGGATTCGACAAGACGCTGGAGCACGACAGCTCCCTGACCCGGAGCAGCGTCCCTGGCGTGCTGCAGTTCCCGCAGCGTGCGGTAGCGGCGGGTGGTGGGGCGGCGGTGCCCGCGCCGGCTCAACCACCTGCGCCGACAACGGAGGCGCAGCAGCAGGGCGAGATCTCCGAAATGGAAATCCCCACGTTCATCCGGCGTCAGATGGATTGATGAATCGCCGAGTTGTGCAGGTTGTTGTGTCAGGGGCTGTGGTGAGCACAGCCTTTGTCATGTTGAGCACTGGGTCGGCACGCCGCATCCAGGAGACGCCGGTGGCGGAGCCCATCGTCGTCTCCAAGGCGTACGAGGAGCGGTCGGACCGGCTGCGCCGCAACGAGACCCTCTCCCACATGTTTGCCCGCCACAACGTCGAAGGGCCCCAGCTCCAGCAGTTGCTCGAGGCCGCTCGGCCCCGCGGCTTGAATCCCCGCCGGGTGACGCCCAATCAGGTGTTCGATTTCCGCTACGTCATCGGGCAGGACGTGCCGGACCGCGTCCGGACCCGGATCAGCGAGGATGCATTTCTCCAGCTGCAGCGCAATGCCGCCGGTGAGTGGGGCGGCGCCCTCGACGCCATCCGCTGGACGGTGCTCCAAGAGCGGGCATCCGGCACGATCACCTCGTCGCTGAACGACGCGGTGCACGCGATGATTTCCGACTCCATCATGCCCCACCTCTACCGCGCAGGTTTGATCAACAACCTGGCGGAGGACGTGTACGGATGGGTCATCGACTTCACAAGGGATTTCCGTCCCGGCGACCGCTTTGACATCCTCTACGAACGCCTCGTGTCGTCGGAGGGCGAGGTGCGGTACGGGCGGCTCCTCGCCTCCAATCTCGAGACCGGGGGCAGGCCGAACACCGCGTACGTCATGTCGGACGAGCAGAATCGCAACGTGTACTACGACGGGGAGAGCCGCTCCCTGAGGCGTGCCTTTCTCCGCTATCCGGTGCAGTACCGGAGGATCTCCGGAGGATATGGCAGACGGTATCATCCGATCCTACGGCAGTACCGGGCGCACCTGGGCACGGACTACGCAGCGACCAGCGGAACGCCGATCTTCGCCACGGCGGACGGTGAGGTCACCCGGGCGGGGAGATGGGGTGGCTACGGCCTCGTGGTGACCATCGAGCATGCCAAGGATATCGAGACCCGTTACGCCCACATGTCCCGCGTGCACAACGGCATCAAGCCCGGCGTGCGCGTGCACCAAGGCGAAATCATCGGGTACGTGGGCATGACCGGTCTCGCCACGGGACACCACGTCCACTACGAGTTTCTCAAGAACGGCGGCCAGGTGGATCCTCGGGGCGTCGACATGGGCGACGGCGATCCGGTGCCTGAATCGTTGCGGGCGGAGTTCGAGACCGTCCGTGCTGCGTTCAACCTGGTGCTCTTCGACAGCACCGCAACTGATCGGACGGTTGTGGCCAAGCGCTGACGCTTCTTTCGTCGCGCGGCGATCGGTTATCTTGGGTTCCGTGTTCCAACTGCAAGAGAAAGTTTCCACGAAATGGTCGGCGTAGTCCTCGCGACGCTCGTCGTGGCGCTGGTCGCCGCGGTCGTGTATGTCGGGCGGGAGCGTCTCGGCGTCGAGGGCTTGGGGCTCGCCGCCCTGCGCACGGTGGCGCTGGGAGCGCTGTTCCTCGTCCTCTTCAATCCCGGCAGCCTGCGCCGGATGGCTGCCGGCGCCCCCACCGTGCTGCTCGACGCGTCGCTGAGCATGGGAGCCGTCGGAGGGCCGTGGCAGGGGGCGTTGGACAGCGCCCGAGCCCTCGCCGGCGACGGCACGATCCTGCGGTTCGGCGCGGGCGTCGCTCCCTTCGACACCATGCCACCACTGGATGGGGCCTCCCGTGTGAGAGACGCGTTGGAGGCGAGTGTGGGACGGACCGGGCCCGTGTTCGTGGTGTCGGATGGGGAGGTGCAGGACGGTGCCGTGTTACCTCCAGGGTTGATGCACGCAGTGACCGTGGTCTCACTTCCACGAGACACGGTGCCCAACGCGGCCCTGTTGGATGTTGCTGTCGACCGACAGGTGCAGGAGGGCGACTCGATCCGCATTGGGCTGGTCGTCGGAACGTGGGGTGCGTTGGACACCGCCGGGGCGAGCATCGAGGTGCTGGCCGGCGACCGACCGCTGGTGCGACGCCGCATTGCGCTGCCCCGATCCCCGGGCACGGCGCGGCGAACTGTGACGATTCCTCCCGACCTGTTGGGATCGGGGACCCACGTCCTTTCGGCCCGGCTCATCACCCCGGGTGATGCAGAGGTCCGGGACGACGTGCGCCGTCGCGTGGTCAGCGTGACGTCGCACCCGGCGATAGTGGTCGTCGTCGACCCGGCCGACGTGGAGGGCCGCTTCCTGATGCACGAGATCAGGGAGGTCGCGAGCACGACTGTGCGCGGCTTCGCCCGCATCGGAGCCGATGCCTGGCTCGACATGACCACCTTGGCGCCCACCGACGCGGCGGCGGTGCGACGGGCCGCAGGGGCCGCCCGCCTGGTGGTGCTTCGCGGCGCCGACCGAATCGGCGCAGGGGATGGAGGAGCGGCGGTGTGGCAGTGGCCGGCGGCGAGCGACAGCGCCAGCGCGTTCTTCGCAGGCGATTGGTACGTTACGGGGGAGGTCCCGGCATCCCCCCTCGCGGGTCGGTTGGCCGCGGCGACGTGGGACTCGGTCCCCCCGTTGACGGGCATCGTTCCCTTCGTGGCGCGTGGAACCGAGTGGGTGGCCATCACCGGCCGGCGGGCACGCCGCGGTGTCGACCGGCCGATCCTGATCGGGCGGGACTCGAGTGGCACCCGCCGGCTCACGACTGCCGGGTTGGGGCTGTGGCGTTGGGTGCTCCGAGGCGGAGCGGCCCGGGAGACGTACAGGGCCGTCGTGGCCGCCGGGACGGACTGGCTGCTGCGGACGGGGACGGTGCAGACCCGGGCTCCTCTCACCGCGGAGGCGGTGGCGCAGCGCGGTGAGCCGGTCGTCTTCCGCTGGACCGGTGAGGACATCCCCGATTCGACGGTCGTGTCCCTCGCCGGGGCAGACTCCACGGTTTCCGTCACCCTGCGATACGACCCCCGCGGTACCGTGATGGTGCTCCTCGAACCAGGCGTGTATCGGTGGGACGCGCCGGGCGTGCCGAATGCCTCCGGGATTACCGTGGTGGAGGAGTACTCCGACGAATACCATCCCCGCGGCGTGACGCTCGGGGCCGGCCTCGGTGAGAGCAGACTGCATCTCATGATGCGCCGGGCCCGAGAGGCGTGGTGGTTGTTCCTGATTGCCATGGCGGCCTTCATCACCGAGTGGGGCTGGCGCCAGCGGCGAGGGTTGCCGTAGCCATGGGATTGTGGAAGCGCATCAAGCAGGTCGCCCTCACCGACGTCGCCGTCCTCGTCAAAGGCATCGATCGCGACACGTTGGAGAGCGTGGAGCGGGTATTGGTCGAGGCCGATTTCGGTCCGGCGACGTTCGATCTGGTGGAGCATCTGGAAGCCAAGCTCCGCCGCGGGGAGCTGAAGACTGAGGATGAGTTTCGCGGGTGGTTGGTCGACGAGATCGCCGGCATGTTCGACGGCGAGAACGGGGACACAGCGAGACCGGAATCCGACGAGATCGCACTGGCCGCCGACGGCCCCACCGTGGTGCTCATCCTCGGAGTGAACGGGGTCGGGAAGACCACCCAAGCGGCCAAGATTGCACACCGCATGGTCCAGCGCGGAAAGAGCGTCCTCCTCGCAGCGGCGGACACATTCCGGCCCGGCGCCACCGAACAGCTCACCATTTGGGCCAACCGACTAGGGCTTCCCGCGGTGACCGGCACCCGAGGCGGTGACCCGGCCGCCGTCGCCTTCGACGCGGTGGAGGCGGCCACGGCGCGCCGCATCGACGTCGTAATCGTGGATACCGCGGGGCGGTTGCACACCGAGTCGGATCTCATGACCGAGCTCCAAAAGATCGTGCGCGTCGTCGGCCGCCGCTGCGGCGGGGCCCCTCACGAGAGCTTCCTCGTGTTGGACGGCACGGTGGGGCAGAACGCCATGCAGCAGGGCAAGCTCTTCGCCGCCGCCGTGCCCGTGTCCGGGTTGATCGTCACCAAGCTCGACGGGACCGCGAAGGGGGGTGCCGTGGTGGCACTGCAACGCGAGATCGGTGTTCCGGTTCGGTTTCTCGGCGTGGGAGAAACGCTGGAGGATCTCGACGTCTTTGAGCCGCGTAGGTTCGCGGAGCGCTTGCTCGGCGACTGATGCCGTTCCGACTGGACACGTCGGTCCAATACCTCAAGGGCGTCGGTCCACGCCGCGCAGAGGTGTTCGCGCGACTCGGCATTCACGCCGTCGAGGATCTCCTCTACCACGTCCCCCACCGTTACCTCGATGCCACGACGGTGACGCCCATCGCCCGTGCCGATGTCGGCGCCGAAGTGACGTTGATCGGCCGCGTGATCTCCACGGGGGTGCTGCCGACCCGCCGGCGTTTGCGGATCTTCCGGGCCGTAATTCGGGACGAGTCCGGATTGATCGAGTGTGCCTGGCCGGGGCAGGCGTTTCTCGATCGGACCATCAAGGAAGGGCAGCTTCTCTTGGTGTCGGGGCCGATCAAGTACTACCACGGGCGGCAGATGGTTCCCCGGGAGCAAATCGTGTTGGCGGGGCCGGACGACGAGGAGGCCGAGGAATCGGGACAGGGGATGGTGTTATCGGTGTACCCGGCCACCGAGGGGTTGTCGCACCGGCAGATCCGTCGGCTCATCAGAGACCATCTCGACGACATGGTGTCGCTGGTGGATGACGTCGCCCGCGCTCATGTCCCGCGCACGCTGGGACTCGTCTCGCTGCGGGACGCTCTCTTGGCGGTGCACCGCCCGCGAGAGGTTGCCGAGGCCGAGCGGGGGCGCCGTCGTCTCGCGTTCGACGAGCTGTTCGACATGCAGCTGGTAGTCGCCCGGGCACGGTACCTGGCCAAGCGGGCAACCAAGGGCATGCAGCACGTGCTGAAGAAGGATCTCACGACGAAGCTGAAGCACGCCCTTCCGTTCGAGCTGACCGACGGGCAGCGTCGCGTCATTCGGGAAATCACCGCCGACATGATCTCCTCCGAGCGCATGCACCGACTCTTGATGGGTGATGTCGGCGCGGGCAAGACCATCGTGGCCTTGTTCGCGATGCTGCTGGCGGTGGAGAACGACAGCCAGGCGGTGTTCATGGCGCCGACGGAATTGTTGGCCGAGCAGCACGCGAAAACGCTGACCCAACTCTTGGCTCCTTTGGGAATCATTCCGGAGCTGTTGATCGGTCGCCTCAGCAACTCGGAGAAGACGGCGGTGCGAGAGCGCATTGCGTCCGGCGGAAGTCGGGTCATCGTGGGAACACACGCCCTGTTTCAGGAGCAGACGGCCTTCCATCGATTGGGGCTGGTGGTGATCGACGAACAGCACCGCTTCGGGGTCGAGCAGCGGGCCGCGATGATCGAAAAGGGGGAGGCACCCGACGTGCTGCTGTTGTCGGCCACGCCGATTCCCCGTACGATGGCGCTGACCGTGTACGGCGACCTGGATGTCTCGGCGCTCAAGGAGAAACCGGCCGGCCGTCGCGACGTGCGCACGACGGTGCGCAGTAGTCGCAGCCGCTCGGCCATCTACGATTTCGTGCGGGAACAGTGCGAAACCGGCAGGCAGGTGTACGTGGTGTATCCGGTCATCGAAGAGTCGGAGAAGGTGGATCTCAAGGCCGCCACCACCATGGCCGAGCAGCTCCGCGTCGACCTCGACCCCCTCGAAGTGGGCTTGGTGCACGGACGATTGAAGGCCGAAGAGCGTGACTCGACGATGCGACGATTCCGCAGCGGCGAGATCCACGTGCTCGTGGCCACCACGGTGATCGAGGTGGGCATCGACGTACCGAACGCCACGGTCATGGTCATCGAACACCCCGAACGGTTCGGCCTCGCTCAACTCCACCAGCTCCGTGGACGGGTCGGCCGGGGCGGTGACGAGAGCTACTGTATTCTCGTGGCCGACGCGGGTGCCCGGAACCGGCTGCGGCAATTTGCCCAGTCGTCGGATGGCTTTCGCATCGCCGAGTTGGATCTCCAGGAGCGCGGGATGGGCCAGCTCGCCGGCGCGCGACAGTCGGGTGGGTTGGCGGTGAAGTTCACGGACTTCTCAAAGGACGAGGACTTGATTGTCGCGTCGCGGAAGGCCGCGCTCGGGATCATCGAGGAAGACCCGTTGCTCTCCGAAAAGGAACACGTCGGGCTGCGGCACCGACTGGAGCGGCGATATGAGCGGGGGATGGAGCTGTTCAGAGTGGGATAGCAGCCGGCGGCCGCGGTGGGAACAGGGGTTGCAGGATGGGGTTTCAGGTACGCAACGACACGCCCGGGTATGCCCGATGACGGAAGAAGTTCGCATGGACATCTACAAACACGGCGATGCCCGGGTGGATCTGAAGGCCCGTCCCAAAGCGTGGTTTGCCCACGTGCGGGTGTGGAACGGCGCCCGGTGGCCGAAGGTGGAGAAGGCCTGGCGCGCCCGGGTGAGGGGATGGATCCCCTGGTTCTCTCTGGAGCGCCAGGTCGTTCGGGCCGTGGAGTACGCCAACCGGCGCGAATCGGTGTTTGTGCCGCGTGAGGAGATCCGCAGGCAAGTGCAAGAGACGCTGAAGTCGCTGTAAGCCTTTCTGCGACGTTCCGTGTCACGCGCCTCGCCGCCATTGCGGTGATGTAGGACGGAGAGACGGAAGACCGAAACTGAGAGGTTACATGGGAAGCAATTTGGCAGCGAAGCAGTGCATCCCCTGTCGGGGAGGAGTGCCTCCTCTCGGACCGGAGGAGATTCAAGACCTGCTGGAACAATTGGGGCGGGACTGGGCCGTGGTTGACGACCACCACCTACACAGAGAGTACCAGCTCCAGGACTTTGCCGAGGCTCTGGCCCTCACAAATCGCATCGGAGCGATTGCCGAGGAGCAGAACCACCACCCGGACATCTATCTCGCGTGGGGCAAGGTGGCCATCACCATTTGGACCCACAAGATCAACGGCCTGACGGAGAGCGATTTCGTGTTTGCCGCGAAGTGCGAGGAGGTGGCTTGACAGTGAAGTGCTTCCCTTTTGCGTCGACCCGCCCTACCATTCCCGCCAATGAAAGACGTGCTACGTATCAAGGACCTTCCCACCCACGCGGGCGAGACCGTGTCGCTCCGGGCCTGGGTGGCGCGGACCCGCTCCAGCGGAAAGATCGCGTTTGTCGTGGTACGAGACGGGACGGGCTATTTGCAATGCGTCGTTCCCAAGAACGAAGTGGACGGCGCGGTGTGGGACGTGGTGAACGAGCTGACGCAGGAGACCTCCGTCGAGGTAACGGGTGAAGTCCGCGCCGACGCACGCTCGCCGGGAGGCGTCGAGCTCGGGCTGGCCGGTCTCCAGGTGATCGGGGAGAGTGTCGACTTCCCCATCACGCCCAAGGAGCACGGTACCACGTACCTGTTCGAGCACCGCCATCTCTGGCTGCGGAGTAAGCGACAGGAAGCCATCATGAAGGTGCGCCACGAGGTGGTCCAGGCCATCCGCGACTTCTTCTACGAGCGCGACTTCTATCTGGTGGACACCCCCCTGCTGACCGGAGCCATCGGTGAAGAGTCGGGCACCCTGTTTGAGACGGACTACTTCGACCTGGGCAAGGCATACCTGGCCCAGACGGGTCAGCTCTACGTGGAGGCCGCCGCGGCGGCCCTCGGCAAGGTGTACACCTTCGGCCCCACCTTTCGGGCGGAAAAATCCAAGACGCGACGGCACCTGACCGAGTTCTGGATGGTGGAGCCGGAGGTGGCGTGGTACGACTCCGACGCCAACATGGGGCTGCAGGAAGATTTCGTGAGCTACATCGTCCAGCGCTGTCTCGACCGGCGGCAGCCGGAGCTGGAGGCACTGGAGCGAGACGTCGCACCGCTCGGAGCGGTCCAGCCTCCGTTCCCCCGTATATCGTACACGGATGCGGTGGAGAGACTACGCGAGCAGGGTCAGGACATCGAGTGGGGCAGGGGCTTCGGTGCCGACGAGGAAACGATCATCGCCAGTTGGTACGACCGCCCGGTGTTCGTCTACAACTATGCAAAGGAGGCGAGCGCCTTCTACATGAAGCGCAATCCCGACGATCCCAAGACGGTGTTGAACAACGACTGTCTGGGGCCGGAAGGGGCCGGGGAGATCATCGGCGGGAGTCAGCGTGAGGACGACCACGATTCCCTTCTCGCACGGATCAGGGAAGAACGTCTACCCGAAGAAGCCTATGGGTGGTATTTGGACCTCCGGAAGTACGGCACGTTCGTGCACTCGGGGTTTGGCTTGGGGGTGGAGCGAACGGTGGCCTGGATCTGCGGGATTCCCCACGTGCGTGAGGCGATCGCCTTTCCCCGCCAGATGCACCGGATTCGGCCCTAGGACGACTCCTTCGCCTTTTCCCACAGCGCGTCCAACTCCTCGAGTGAAGCGCGACCGACGTCGACACCGCGGCTCGCGGCTAGTCGCTCGACCTCTCTGAATCGTCGGTCGAACCGTGTGTTGGCCTTCTCCAACGCGGCACGCGGGTCGCAATCCAGCTTGCGGGCGAGATTGATCACCGAGAAAAGGAGATCACCGATCTCCGATTCGACACGCCCGGCGTCTTGGCCGTTCTCGAGCTCGGCGTCGAGCTCGGCGAGCTCCTCCGTGATTTTTTCCCGCGGTCCGTCGGCGTCGGGCCAGTCGAACCCGATGCCGGCCGCTCGTTCCTGCAGGCGGTAGGCCATCAGCACGGCGGGAAGTGTGGGAGGGAGCCCCTCCAGGATGCTGGCGTGGGCTTCCAGCTCCTTCCGCTTCTGCCGCTCCCACGTCTCGGGCTCATCGCCCAGGTCAAAGAGGTGTGGGTGCCGTTGCTGCATCTTCGTGACGATCGCGTTGGTGACGTCCTCGGCTCCAAACGCGCCGGTCTCTTCACTCAGCACGATTTGGAATGCCATGTGCAGGAGGACGTCGCCGAGCTCTTGCTTGATCGCGTCGGCATCGTCGGTGGCGAGCGCGTGATCCAACTCGAGAACCTCTTCAACCAGATACGGGCGCAACGTCGCTCGGGTCTGCTTGCGATCCCACGGGCAGCGGTCTCGCAGGTCGCGCACCAGTTCTACGATGCGTCCAAGCGCCGATGGTTCTTGCCTTTGCGTCATTGCGCCGGTACAATACCCGCGGATTAGTGAGCGTGTCAACGGAACTCTCAAAAGACCGGGCCTGGGTTGAAGTCGACCTCGCCAGCCTCGTCGCCAATGCCCGGGCAGTGCGCCGTGCGGCGCATGATGCTCCCCTCCTTCCCATGGTTAAGGCCAACGGCTACGGACTCGGGGTCCACGCCGTCGTGCGCGCGTTGGAGGCGGCGGAGCCCTGGGGCTACGGCGTGGCAACTCCCGCCGAAGGTCGCGAGTTGGTTGAGGCGGGTGTCGAACGACCGATCGTGGTGTTCACCCCCGCGCGTTCGGCGCAACTCGACGCACTTCAGGAGCTCGGATTACGGCCGGTGATCGATGACCCCGAGGTCGCCCTGCAGTGGCCGACGATTCTTCCCTACCATTGTGAGATCGATACCGGGATGGGTCGGGCCGGCATTCGGTGGGACGATACCACTGCATTGGCGAAGGTGGCGGTGTCCCCTCCCGAAGGCGTGTTCACCCACCTCCACTCGGCGGATGAGTCTCCCGACACGGTGACATTGCAGCTCGAGCGGCTTCACAAGGCACTGGAGGCGTTCTCGCCGCGACCGTCCCTGGTGCACGTGTGCAATAGTGCAGGCTCCTGGCGGGTGCGGGAGCCATTCGATCTCGCCCGACCGGGGATCTTCCTCTACGGTGGCGAGGCCGGCCCCGATCTGCCGAAGCCGGCCCGGGTCGTGTCGGTCCGGGCCAGGATCGCGAGCCTGCGCCGCCTCGGCGCGGGCGACACGGTGAGCTACGGGGCCGAGTGGACTGCGCCTGGACCCACGACGGTCGCCACCCTCTCGATGGGCTATGCGGACGGCCTTCCTCGAGCGGTCAAAGGTCGCGCCAGCGTCCTCGTGGGAGGGCGGCGGCGGCCCGTCGTCGGACGGGTCACCATGGACATGACCGTTGTCGACCTGGGGCCCGCCGAGGACGTCGGCTGTGGAGTGGGAGACGTGGCGACGGTGATCGGCACCGACGGCGACGAGGAGATCACTCTCGACGAGTTCGCTCGCTGGGCTGGGACGATCTCCTACGAGATTCTGGTCGGGCTGGGCGCGCGGCTGCCACGGCTCTACACGATGCCATGAGCGCTCGCCGGCAGGGGCGGGTTGCCCTCATCGTGCTCGACGGCGTGGGAATCGGCGCAGCTCCAGATGCGGCGGACTATGGAGATGTGGGCAGCGACACGCTGGGCAACACCGCCCGCGCCGTAGGCGGATTCGACCTGCCGTGCCTCGAGGCGTTGGGGTTGGGGTGCTGTCGGCCGTTGGCCGGACTGGCCTGCAGCGGCGCCACGGCGGCTCACGGCGTGGCGATCCCCGAGTCAAAGGGGAAGGACTCCACCTCCGGTCACTGGGAGCTGTGCGGTGTGATTCTAGACCGGCCGCTTCCGGTCTATCCCCGGGGGTTTCCCGACCCCATCGTCACTCGGTTCGCCGATGCCACGGGCCGCGGCGTTTTGGCCAACAAGCCGGCGTCCGGCACGGCCGTGATCGAGGAGTGGGGGGCCGAGCACCTCGCCACTGGAGCGTGGATCGTCTACACGTCGGCCGACAGCGTCTTCCAGATCGCCGCCCACGAGGAGCGGGTTCCCCTGGAGGAGATCTACGCCGCCGCGCAGGCGGCCAGGGAGATCATGGTCGGCGAGCACGGGGTGGCCCGCGTCATCGCCCGGCCGTTTGTCGGGAGGCCCGGAGCGTTCCAACGAGTCTCGGGGCACCGCAGGGATTTTTCCCTCGAGCCGGTGGCAGCGACACTGTTGGACCACCTCGCCGCCGCAAACGTCGAGCGGGTGGGGGTGGGAAAGGTGGACGACCTCTTCGCCGGACGGAGCATCACGAGCCGGCACACGCCGACGAACGAGGATGCGTACCGGCTCATCGGCGACGCACTGCGGTCCATCGACACGGGATTAATCCTGGCCAACGTCATCGAATTCGACCAGACCTGGGGGCACAGGAACGATGTGCCGGGGTTCTATAAGGGGCTACAGGCGCTGGACCGGGCACTTCCCGGATTGATCGGGTTGCTTCAGGACGACGATCTGATGATTCTCACTGCGGATCACGGGAACGATCCGACCAGCGCCTCGTCCGACCACTCCCGGGAG
The DNA here is from genome assembly GCA_039588255.1 of Gemmatimonadota bacterium. GTDB lineage: Bacteria > Gemmatimonadota > Gemmatimonadetes > Gemmatimonadales > GWC2-71-9 > B3T1B10. The sequence goes on from JBDHAF010000002.1 coordinate 64,802, forward strand.
GCCGTCCCGCTTCTGGTCGTGGGGCCCCGAGTTCGTCCGGTGACGCTCGGTGCGAGGGCGTTCGTCGACGTGGGGGCCACGGTGGCCCACTATTTCGGGCTGGATCTGGGAGTGGGGGAATCGTTCCTGGCGCCGGTAACGGGAGGGTCAGAATGAAGGACCGGTTGGTGCAGGCTGCCACCGAGGCGCAGGGCAACGCATACGCGCCCTACAGCGGCTTCAGGGTCGGCGCCGCCCTGCAGGCTGATGATGGACGTATCTTTATTGGGGCCAACGTCGAGAACGCCTCGTACGGGCTGACCAACTGCGCCGAACGTGTGGCCCTGGGGTCGGGTGTGGCTGCCGGAGCCAGGCGGTTTGAGCGCCTCGTGGTGGTCTCGGATGGGTCGCCCCCGTCGGCGCCGTGTGGCGCGTGCCGCCAGGCTCTGGCCGAGATGGGCACCGGTCTCCTGGTCGAGGCGGTTGGCCCGGAGGGATCGCGTCGCTGGAAGCTGGCGGAGCTGCTTCCGGACCCGTTTGGTGCGGCAGACCTTGCACCGTGAGAAGGAGTTGATGCGAAGCGGAAAGTTCGTGGTCGTGTTGGGTGGTTTGGCCGTGGGGGCGCTCGCGTGTGAAGAGAGCGTCACCGCGCCCGGCGTGTGTCCGGATTTTTGCCCGACCGGTGAAATTCAGCTGGTCGATACGGTGTTGGTCGGAATCCTGGAGGGCGATATCTCCTTCACCGGGTACGCCGAGCCAAACGAAGCCGTGTGGATGCAGGTGGTGGGCGGCGGCGCCGCCGTGGAGGCCCGCAGTGTGGTGTGGTTTCCCCAGTTCCGCGACAGCGCCTTCATAGACTCCGTCACCCGGGGCCCGGTGGTCGGGCTGGATTCGTTCAGGCTGGACCTGGTGTTGGTCGACCATACGCCCGTCCCGGGGCTCGAGGTCACGGTCCACCGCATGCCGCCGTCGGTCGATCGCGAGAGCGACTTTGCCGCGTTGGCTCCGTACTTCGAAGACAGCACCATTATCGGGACCGTGGTGGTTGCCGACAGGCTCCCGTCCGATACGGTGTCGGCGATCATTCCGGTCGACGCATTCCCCACGTTCGCGGAAGACAGCCAGCGAGTCGCAGTGGGGCTCTCGATTCGGGGGAGTCAACCGGCGTTTGCCACGTTCGAGACCCGGGAGGCAAACCTCGGCCCCATGATGAACCGTTTCGTGAAACTGGAGTCTTCCGAGTCCGATACCGTCGAGCAGATCGACTTTATCACGGCGGCATTCGATAGTTTCGTCGACACCGATCCTCCGCCTCCGACTGGGGGAAGCCTCGTCGTAGGAGGCACGCCGTCGTCGCGCACTTTCATGAAGGTCGTCATACCCTCGTTCATCCTGGATTCCTCCGACGTCGTGCGGGCGCAGCTGCTCCTGGTACCGGTTGAACCGGTGTTGGGCGGCCCGTTGGATACCTTCGAGCTAGTGGCCGAGGCACTGGGTGCGGACTTCGGGGCAAAGTCGCCCATCATTGCATCCGTCGACACGCTGCTGGTCAAGACCCCGGTGGGTGTCGGTACGATGGACACGGTGGCGGTCGACATCTCCCGTATCGTGGTTGTTTGGCAGAGCGATACCACGCAGGTTCGTACCTTGGTAGTGCGGGCCCGCTTCGAAGCGGCGACGGTGGCCGAACTGCGCTTGGGCTCCACGCGAATCCCCGGGTTCGAACCGGTGGTTCGTGTGACTTACGTTCCACCCTTTACGTTCGTGCAATGATGGGTCGTCTTGCGCTGGTGGGGGTGTTGGCTGCGCTGAGTCCGATTGCGCTTCACGCCCAGAATTCCATCTACGGCACGCGAGGGATCGGTTTCCCCGGTCGGACCGCCAGTGTGCGGTCGCTGGGCCTTGGGGGCGGGGCGGACATGTTCGACCGGGGGTCGGTGCTCAATCCCGCGTTGGCCGCAACTTTCGGGCGGGTCACCGTCGGCATCGTGTCGGGCACGACGTTCCGCAATTTCTCGGCAGGCGGCGTCGAGGCCTCGGGTCTCCGGGAGACGAGATTCCCGCTGGCCTTCCTCGGTGGTGGGATCATGCGGTCGGCTTTCTCGTACGAGCTGAGTCTTTCGACGTATGCCGAGCGGACCTTCGATGTGCAAACCGAAGACACTGTGCTGGTCGACGGTGTGTCCCTGCCGGTGCGGGATCGCGTGGTCGCGAACGGGGCGGTTGTCGACCTGCGTGTGGCGTTCGGGTGGACGGCGTCGGCGAAGTTTGCCGTGGGAGCCGCGTTTCACCGGCTGATGGGATCGAGCCGGTTCACCGCCACGCGAGTCTTCGAGAACAACGAGTTCCAACCTTTTGCAGAAGACGACGCCTTGCGGTTCAAAGGCATAGGGTTCTCAGCCGGCGGGCTGTGGTTGCCCACGCCATCCCTTGGTTTTGCGGCCACGGCACGAATTAACTCGTCGCTGGGTGGTGAGTTGGACGATCGGTCCACCGCGGACGTTGGGTTGCCGATTTCCCTCGGCGGCGGGGCGTGGCTTGCTTTCGGATCTCAGGTGCACTTCACGACCACGGCGCGGTGGCGGTCGTGGAGCAGGGGCCAGGACGACCTCGCCTCCACCGGCACGCGAGCCTTCGACACGTGGGAGGTGGGTTCAGGAATAGAACTCGGCTCGCTGGGGGAGGGTGGATTGAAGTACCCCATACGGCTGGGTATTCGCTACGCACAGCTGCCCTACAGTCCGAATGACGATCAGCCAACGGAGTGGAACTTTTCCGTGGGAACGGGTGCCCCGTTTGCCGCCAACCGAGCCGTCATCGACCTGGCGCTGCAGCGGTTCAGACGCGATGGTGCCGGAGCCAGCGAGCGGGGGTGGTACTTTACGGTGGGCGTCACCATCACGCCGATTCAGTAGTCCGCGACACCCTCTCCGTCATGCGCGTCTACTTTCACACCTTTGGCTGCAAGGCCAACCAGTACGATACCGAGGCCGTGCGGCAGGCCGTGGAGTCCGCCGGCGCGGAGGCCGTGGCGCGTCCTGAGGGAGCGGACATCGCCGTGGTCAACTCCTGTACGGTGACGCATACGGGCGAGGCGAAGATGCGGAGTTTCGTCCGTCGCTTGCGCCGTGGCCGGCCCAAACTGCGCACGGTCGTCATGGGGTGTGCCGCCGCTCTCGACGACGGTGCCCTGGCAGCGTTGCCCGGAGTGGAGGCTGTTGTGGCCGGGGCGGATCCGGGCGCGATTCTCGACGCCATCGGATTGGAGGGCCCGCCGGTGGACCCGATCCTCCGTTCTTTTCCCCGGGGCACACGAGCCTGGTTGAAGATCCAGGACGGCTGTGACGAACACTGCACGTTCTGTGCGACGACCATGGCGCGCGGGGCGAATCGGTCACGACCGATGGCCGAGGTCGTGGAGGAGGCCCGCGCGCTGGGGATCCACCACCAGGAGATCGTCCTCACCGGCGTGCACATCGGGACCTATGGCAACGACGTTGGGAACGGAATGAATCTGGCCACGCTGGTCGAGGGCTTGCTCTCTCTAGTGGGTGGGACACGATTCCGGCTCTCGTCGGTGGAGGCGACCGAGGTCGACGAGCGTCTGGTGGATCTCATGAGCGATTCGCCCGCCCGACTCGCTTCACATCTGCATGCCCCGCTGCAGTCCGGGAGTGACGAGGTCCTCAAACGCATGGGACGGCACTGGTATACCGCGGCAACCTATCGCGACCGCTGCGAGGCTCTTGCCGGGCGCGTCCCGACCCTTGGCCTCGGGGCCGACGTGATTGTGGGGTTCCCCGGCGAGACAGACGACGATCACCACGCTACCCGCGAGACCATCGAGTCGCTCCCGTTTACCTATCTGCACGTCTTCCCGTATTCGGAGCGTCCGGGAGCGTCGGCGCGGCGTCTCGGGCCGCCGGTCCATCCTTCGGCGACCGCGTCCCGCTCCGCCGAGCTGCGGGATTTGGCGGAGCAAAAGGGCGCGGCGTACCGGCAACGACGAATCGGCGGTGATGCGGATGTGGTGGTGCTCGGCCGTCACCGGGGGAAGGTGCAGGGGCTGACGGAGGATTATCTCGAAGTCTCCTTACCCGCAGATCGCACCTACCCGCCGCGGTTCGCGGCGGTGCTGCGCCAAGAGGAGGACGGGACCCTGATGGCGGAGGTCCAGTGATGGCACCGCCAAAGCGCATTTATGTGGAAACCTACGGGTGCCAGATGAACGTGGCGGACACCGAGCTGATCCTCGGCCTGCTGGATCGGGACGGGTACGCGGCCGCTGAGTCGCCGGAGGACGCCGATGTCATTCTGGTGAACACGTGTGCCATCCGGGACAACGCGGAGCAACGCGTGTATGGCCGCGTTGGGGAACTGAAGCGGCACAAGCGCACGGGTGGGGTCCTCGGCGTGGTTGGTTGCATGGCTCAGCGGCTCGGGGCCGATCTTCTCGACGCCGTCTCCCATATCGACCTGGTCGTGGGTCCCGACGGATACCGGGGGTTGCCCGAGCTGATCCACCGCGCGGCGGCCGGAGAACGGACAGTGGATGTCGACTTCAAATCGTGGGAGCACTACGAAGACGTGCCCCCGGTGCGGTCGGCTCAGGTGAGTGCGTTCGTGACCGTGCAACGCGGATGCAATTATCGGTGCACGTTCTGCATCGTTCCGATGACGCGGGGCTCCGAGCGGAGCCGTAGCTTGACCGACGTGGTTCGCGAGGTCGAGGACCTCGCGGCGAGCGGCGTGACGGAAGTAACGCTACTGGGACAGACGGTCAACAGCTACCATGACGAATCGCACGACTTTGCCGATCTCTTGCGCGCGGTGGGAAAGGTGGACGGTGTCCGCCGAGTCCGGTTTACCAGTCCGCACCCGAACGACTTCAGTCAACCGGTCATCGATGCCATGGCCGCGGTGCCGGAGGTGTGCGAACACGTACACCTGCCGGTTCAGAGCGGCTCGTCCCGCGTGCTCAAACGCATGTTACGGCGTTACACCCGCGACGCATACCTGGTGTGCGTCGACCGCCTCCGCGAGGCGATTCCCCAGTTGGCGATCACGACGGACATCATCGTCGGATTCCCGGGAGAGACCGAAGAGGATTTCCTCGAAACGGATTCTTTGGTGCGCCAAGTGCAGTTCGATGATGCGTTCACCTTCAAGTACTCGGTCCGTGACGGCACGCCAGCCGTCAAGATCAAGGACCACGTGCCCGACGAGGTGGCGGGTGAGCGCCTCGAGCGGATCATTGGTACGGTGCGTGGAGTGGCCCGGGCGAAGAACGCCGGCCTCGTCGGGACGACCCATGAGGTGCTGGTGGAAAAGCGGGCGCGCCGCGGCGAGATGCTGCAATCGCGCACCCGGACCAATAAGGTCGTGCTCATCGAGGGTACCACCGACCTCGTGGGCAGCTATCAACGCATCCGCCTCACCGGTACCACCGGGTCCACATTCACCGGTCTGCCCACGGTCGCCGGTCGGGAGCTCTCCGTCATCGAGTAGTCCCCCCGACATTCTCCTCCCCCAGCAGCGGTAGCCAGCCTTGGGCCCGCCGGTCGTGCGCTTTGCGGCGGCGTACGCCGGCGGTCTCTGGATCGCATCAGTCGTAGCGTCGCCACCAACCGTGGTGGTAGCCGTTGCCGTCGTCACCCTGGGGCTCGGGGTTCGTCTGGCTTGGCGCCACCGCCTGCTCTGCGCGTTTCTCGCGGGGAGTGCCGTCGGGTCCATCGTACAGAGAGCGAGCACCACTGCGTGCGCGGTGCGATGGCGGCCGGGACGCCACGTGGCGTACGTGCGGGTGCACGACGCACCAGGGACTCGCCGCACCGCCAACGCCCGGGTGCTGCATGCCCGGGAGGGATGTGGTGGTGGTTTGCGGTTGCGGTTCGACACGGAGCCTCTGCCCGCCAGTGGTACGACGCTCATCGTGGTTGGAACGTTGCACACCGGTGGCTGGCTGCGGGTGGGGCACGCACGACTGCTGCGCGACCATCGTGTGCCGCTGCGGTTTCGCCTGCGAGACCGTATTGCAGGGCGCATACGCCGGCTCTATGGAGCCCGGGCGGGGTTGGTCGACGCCATCGTGCTCGGCCGCCGCGACGGGTTGGACCCCGATCTGCGGGCGCTCTTCACCGCGGCCGGGTTGGCGCATCTGCTGGCCATCTCCGGACTGCACGTGGGCATGGTTGCCGCCTGGCTACGCGTGTCGACCCGCCTGGTGGTGGGTTCCCGGGCGAGTTGGCCGCTTAGCGCTGCGGTGACGTGGACCTACGTGGCGCTCCTCGGCTTTCCGCCTCCGGCGACGCGTGCCGCGGCGTTTGTCGCCGTCGCGGCGGTAGGCCGCATCCGGCAACGACGCCCGCCGTGGTCGGCGGTGCTCGCGGTGGCGTCGCTGGTGGTCTTGACCATCGACCCGGGGGCGGTGCGTTCGGTGGGCGCGTGGCTGTCGGCGGCCGCGGTGGGGGGCACCGCATCGGCCGCCAACCTCATGGGTCAGGGACGCTCCGGACTCGTCAGACTCCTGGCCGTGTCGCTGGGGGCGACGCTGGCGACCGCACCGATCACCGCAGCGGCCTTCGGGAGCGTGGCGCCGGTGGGCGTGGGATCGAACCTGGTGGCGGTGCCGTTGGCAGGGCTCGCCGTCCCCGCGGTGTTCGCCAGCCTGCTGGCGGGGTCCTTCGTGGCCACCGGGGCGGGATTGGCGCTGGCGGCCCTGGAGCGCGTGGCCGGGGTGGCGGCGGCGGTGCCCCTGGGCCATCTCGACGGCGAGCCCGGTTGGTCGTTCGCGGCTCCCTGGGCGGTGCTGCTCGTGACCGCGGTCTGGGCGACCTGGCGCAAGCCGACCTGGACGGTGACGCGCAAGCGGGCGGCGGGGGCGCTGGCTCTGGCGAGCTGGACCATCGTGGCCTTTCCCGGGCGGGCAGGCCGCTCGGACGAGGGGATGCTGGCGATCCACTTCTTGGACGTGGGGCAGGGAGACGCCATCGCCGTGCAGACACCGCGAGGTCGGTGGATGCTCCTCGATGCGGGTCCGCGGTTTGGAAACCGGGATGCCGGCCGCGACGTCGTGCTCCCCTTTCTTCGCGCCCGGGGCGTTCGGCGGCTGGATGTGGCGGTGGTGTCTCATGGGGACGCGGATCACCTCGGCGGCTTTCCAACGGTCATCGAGGGCACTCGACCCCGACTTGTGCTGGAACCGGCGCAGCCTCTGGGCACCGCGCTCTACCGTGAGTACTTGGGAGCCGTCGATGCCTTTGCCGAAGACTGGCGCGCCGCACGGGTGGGCGACACCCTGGTCGTCGATTCGGTGGCCGTCGCCGTCCTCCATCCCTCAGCCAGATGGATGGCCGGTCAGTCTTCGCCCAACGAGAACTCCCTGATCCTGCACCTGCGCTTCAAGGAGTTCGACGCCCTGTTCACGGGAGACGCCGGATGGCCGGCGGAAACGCTCCTCGTCTCGACCGTACAACCAGCCGAGGTGTTGAAGGTCGGGCATCACGGCTCCGCCGGTAGCACGTCCCGTGCTCTCTTGCAGGCCGTCCGGCCGACCGTCGCGGTGATCAGCGTGGGCCGGAACCGCTTTGGCCACCCGACGCCGGCGGTGCTCCAGCGCCTCCATCGTGAAGGCGCGGTCATCTACCGGACCGACCGGGGTGGGGCGGTGACGATCCGGACGGACGGTCGCTATTTTGAAGTCGTTCAAAGCCAATCATCCGACCTCATGGAGCGGGTCCGTTGCGTGTTTCTGACGTGGTTACCATCGAGCGGTTCATCATGGAGCAGGAACGTCTGCACCCAGAGGCCACCGGAGAGCTCTCGAATCTTCTCTACGATGTCGCCCTAGCGGCCAAGATCATTGCCGGGCACGTACGCAGTGCAGGGTTGGTGGATGTGCTGGGCACCGCCGGGAGAACCAATGTGCAGGGGGAGGAACAACAGAAGCTCGACGTGCTGGCGAACGAGGTCATGAAGGAGGCGTTCTGTCATACCGGGCGCGTTGCGCTCATGGCCTCCGAAGAAGAAGACGATCCCATCCCCACCGATCCCAGCGCCGCATCGGGGAAGTACGTGATGCTCTTCGATCCGTTGGACGGGTCGTCCAACATCGACGTGAATGTCTCCATAGGCACGATCTTCTCCGTGCAGCATCGTGTGTCCGACGAGGGGTGTGCCAACGTAACGGATTGTCTCCAGAACGGGCGCCAGCAGACCGCGGCCGGATACGTGATCTACGGATCGAGTACCGTGATGGTGTATTCTGCCGGGAACGGCGTTCACTGCTTTACGCTCGATCCCATCATCGGCGAATTCCGCCTCATCGACCACGACGTGGAGACGCCGGCGACCGGGAAGTACTACAGCATCAACGAGAGCAACTACAGGCGTTGGTCGGCGGGGTACCAACAGGCGGTGAGCTGCTTCAAAGGTCTCGCCGGAGACGGGCATGGAAAGAACGCCAGGTACATCGGCTCGCTCGTCGCCGACTTTCACCGCAATCTCTTGGCAGGCGGTATCTTCATGTATCCGGCGGACACGAAGTCACCCAAGGGCAAGATCCGCTTATTGTACGAAGCGAGCCCGCTCGCGTTCGTGGCGGAGCAGGCAGGTGGCGCTGCATCGGACGGCAGGACACCGATTCTCGACATCGAGCCCACCGATCTGCATCAACGGACCCCGCTCGTGATCGGGAGTCGCGACGATGTTGCGTTCGTCGAGCGCACGATTCAGGAAGCCGAAGTCCAGGTCTCATGAGCAAAGAGCCCCGGCGGTCCCCCTCCGGAATCCCCGTTGCAGAAGCCCACAGCGCCCCGGCCGACGAGAGCAGTAGGGATCTCGGAGCCGCCGGGGCGTTTCCGTTCACCCGCGGTATTCACCCCGACATGTACGGCAGTCGTCTTTGGACGATGCGCCAGTACGCAGGTTTTGGAACGGCGGAGCAGACCAACGACCGGTTCCGCAAGCTGCTGGATGCGGGCCAGACGGGACTCTCGGTGGCGTTTGATCTTCCCACGCAAATGGGGCTGGATTCGGACGCGCCACGGGCAGAAGGCGAGGTCGGCCGGGCGGGTGTCGCCATCGACAGCGTCGACGACTTCGCCGTCGTCTTCGACGGGATCCCGCTGGATGCCGTTTCCACGTCGATGACCATCAACGCCACGGCGGCCGTGCTGCTCGCGATGTACGTCGTTGTCGCCGAGGAGCAGGGAACGTCGCGCGACAAGATCCGCGGCACGGTGCAGAACGATGTCTTGAAGGAGTATGTGGCGCGTGGGACTTACATCTACCCGATGGAGCCGTCACTCCGATTAGTGACGGACATCTTCGCCTTCGTTGCCGACGAGCAGATGCCCTTCAACCCGATTTCCATCAGCGGTTACCACATGCGGGAAGCGGGCTCGACGGCGATTCAAGAGGTGGCATTTACGTTGGCCAACGCCATCGAGTACGTGGACAGGGCCGTGGCGCGCGGTCTTCCCATCGATGCGTTTGCGCCACGCATTTCCTTCTTCTTCGCCGCGCACAACGATCTCTTCGAGGAGGTCGCGAAGTTCCGAGCGGCGCGGCGCCTCTGGGCCACGATAGTCCGCGAGCGGTACCAGGGAAGCGACAAGAGTTGCCGGCTGCGGTTTCACACGCAGACCGGGGGATCCACTCTCACGGCCCAACAGCCGCTCAACAACGTGGTCCGCGTGACCATTCAGGCGCTCGCGGCGGTCCTCGGCGGAACCCAGTCGTTGCACACCAACGGATACGACGAAGCGCTGGCACTGCCGTCGGAAGAGGCGGCTCGACTCGCGCTCCGAACGCAGCAGGTGATCGCGTACGAATCAGGTGCGACGCAAACCGCGGATCCCCTTGGGGGGTCGTACTACGTAGAGCACCTCACCGATTCCATCGAACGCGAGGCCCGCAAGCTGCTGGACGAGGTCGCCGGCCGCGGTGGCGCGGCACGGGCGATCGAGTCGGGTTTCTTCCAAAGCGCTATCAGCCGCGCAGCCTACGCGGACCAACGGGCCCTCGAGGCGGAGGATAATGTTGTGGTGGGGGTCAATCGGTTCGCAGAAGATGAGCCGCCCAGCGTGATTTCGGCTCCCGATTACACGACCCTGGCCAACCGGCAGCGGGAGCGGGTATGGGCCACGAGAGCTGCGCGCGACCCGGGAGCGTGGCAGGCGGCGCTGCAGCGTCTCGACGAGGGCGCCCGGGGGAACGCCGCCATGATGCCGTTGATCGTGGACGCGGTGCGGGCGCGGGCGACGGTTGGCGAGATCAGTGACGCCCTCCGCGACGCTTGGGGCGTGTTCCGGGCTGCTTGACCAGGGTTCGGGGTCCGGCTAAGATGCCCAGTTGCTCCCAGGTACATGCGTTGAAATGGTAGGATGCATCATGCCCACATACGGGTATCGTTGCCCGGCGTGCGGGCACGAATTCGACAAGTTCCAGAAGATAAGTGACATGGCCCGAGCCGAGTGTCCCGAGTGCGGGACGGTCGGCGAGCGCCTGATCTCGGGGGGAGCCGGCGTCGTGTTCAAAGGCTCCGGATTCTACGAGACCGACTACAAGCGGAAGAAAGCAGCCCCCGGCGATACGGACAAAAAGAAGGACACTACGCCTACAAAGAAGGACGCCCCGCCCAAGAAGAGCGATGCCGGCACGACGAAGCCCAGGGGAGACAGCTCCTGACGTCCGGCGCCGACCGGCAGCGCTCTCAACCTCTTGGGCATCACTGCCCGCGAACGGATGTAACCATGCAACTACTCGCCGTCGGCAGCATTGCACTCGATTCTGTCGAAACCCCATTCGGGTCGACCGACGACGCGCTGGGTGGATCGGCGACCTTTTTTGGATACGCGGCGGCATTCTTTCACCCGGTCCAGGTCGTGGGTGTCATTGGTGATGATTTCCCCGTTGAGGAACTGGACCGAATGGCCGCGCGCGGCATCGATGTCTCCGGTGTTGAACGCGCTGCGGGCCAGAGCTTCCGGTGGAAGGGGAAATATTCCTACGACTTCCAAGATCGTGAAACTCTCGACACGCAATTGGGCGTGTTCGCCGATTTCGATCCCAAGCTCCCCGACGCGTATCGCGAAGCCAATCTGGTGTTTCTCGGCAACATCGATCCGCAACTCCAGCTTCGCGTGCTCGACCAGGTCGGACAGCCCGATCTGGTTGCTTGCGACACGATGAACTACTGGATCCAAGGACAGCCGGAAACACTCGCAGAGTTGTTAAAACGCATCGACGTGCTGATGGTCAACGACGCGGAGGCGAGGCAACTCTCCGGCGACTGGAACGTCTATCGGGCGGCACGCTGGATCCTGGATCGCGGTCCAAGCATGGTCATCGTCAAGCAGGGCGAGTACGGTGCCGTTCTCGTCGACAACACCGGTATCTTCTATGTACCGGCCTTTCCGCTGGAGGAGATCCACGATCCCACCGGCGCCGGAGACGCCTTCGCCGGCGGTTTCATGGGCCACTTGGCGCGGAGCGGCGATCTGTCACCGGCCAACATGCGCCGCGCGATGGTGTTCGGATCGACCGCTGGCTCGTTCGCGGTGGAACGGTTCTCGGTGCAGCGGTTCCAGGAGGTGGGGGTGGAGGAGGTCACGGATCGCGCCCGGTCGTTCAGCGACCTGGTGCATTTCACCACGGACGGCTTCTGAGGCAGTTGGGGATGTTCTGACAACACTCACGGTTTCTTGAGACCGCAGGTGGTTTCTTGCAACACGGACGATGCCGACGAGAATGACTGCTGACAGGTATCGCGAGGCGGGTGTCGATCTGGACGCCGCCGAGCAGGCGAAGAAGAGGATCGGCGAGGTCATCGCTTCCACGCGCACGGGCCTGGCGCGGGGCGCGATCGGTGGGTTTGGCGGCATGGTGCGCGTCCCCGACGACGTTCCCGACCCCCTCCTGGTGGCCAGCACCGACGGTGTCGGCACCAAGGTGCTGGTGGCGGCCCGGGCCAACCGGCACGACACGGTGGGCGAGGACCTCGTGAACCACTGCGTCAACGACATCCTCGTGCACGGCGCGCGGCCCATCGCGTTTCTCGACTACATCGCTACGGCGTCGGTGGACCCCGGCACGGTGGCCGCCCTGGTGGAAGGGGTGGCCCGGGGGTGTCGCGCCCACGACATGACGCTCGCCGGTGGGGAGACAGCCGAGATGCCCGACCTGTACCACCCCGGCCATTACGATCTCGCCGGGACCATTCTCGGTGTGGTGTCCGAAGGAGACGCCTTGCACGGGGAGCGCGTGCGCCCCGGCGATGTCCTGGTCGGATACGAGTCCACCGGCCTCCACACCAACGGCTACTCGCTGGCGCGACGCATCGTGTTCGACGTGCTGGCGCTCGATGTGGAGAGCGAGATTCCCGAGCTGGGCGCGTCGGTAGGAGATGTTCTGTTGGCGGTGCACCGGAGCTATCACGCGGCGGTCGCTCCGGTGATGAAACGGGTCCACGCCCTGGCGCACATCACGGGTGGTGGTCTTCCGGGCAATCTCTCTCGGGCGTTGCCCGACGGCTGCGGGGCGGTCGTCCAATCGGATGCGTGGACCGTGCCACCCCTCTTCACGTTTCTTCAGGATGCAGGCGGTGTGGAGCGGGAGGAGATGTTCCGCGTGTTCAACATGGGGGTGGGTCTCGTCGCCGTCGTTCCTTCGGATGCGGTGGCGGAGGCCCAGGGTGCCGCCGGGGACGCCGGGGTACCGACCTGGGTCGTCGGTGAGGTGGTGGAGGGTGAAGGGGTCACCATTCACTAGAGAGCCGTGACCGAACTCGAAGCGATGCGCCGGGCACTCGAGCTCGCGCTGCGAGGGTGGGGAAGAGTTGCCCCGAATCCTCTGGTGGGCGCCGTGCTGCTCCGGAATGGGCAGGTGATCGGCGAGGGATACCACGCCGAGTTCGGCGAGGCCCACGCCGAAGCCAGCGCCCTGGCCGCCTGCGACGACGCCACCGGGGCAACTTGCGTGGTGAACCTCGAGCCCTGCGTCCACGTGGGGAAGACGCCGCCATGCTGTGATGCCCTGAAGGCCGCCGGGGTGAGGCGGGTGGTGGCCGCCGTGAGGGACCCCACCGAATCCGGGGGTGGACTGGACCGGCTGCGGGAAGCCGGCGTCGAGGTGAGCCACGGGGTGGCCGCGGGGGAAGCCGCCGCCCTCAATGCCCCATTCCTATTTGGTGCGTCTCAGGCGGAGCGCCCCTTCGTGGCGGTGAAGGTGGCGACGTCTCTGGACGGGTTCCTGGCCGACGAGACGGGCCGCTCGCAGTGGATCTCGGGCCCCGAGGCCCGGGACTTCGTCCACTGGCTCCGGGCCGGCTTCGACGCCATCGGTGTGGGGCGTCGGACGGCCGTCATGGACGATCCCCAGTTGACCGTTCGGGGCCCGGTGACACCTCGGAACCCACCGATTCGCGTGGTTTTTGGGGTGACGGGGGAAGTTCCCGAGCAGCTCCAGCTCCTCGACACCCGGGCCGCGCCCACCACTGTCCTGACGGCTTCTTCTCGAGCGGTTGAACTCGGCCAAACCTTTGCCCATACTCAAGTTACGGTGTTGGGTGCGGACGACCTGCCCCGGGGCCTGAACGCCCTTCGAGGCGGGGGAATCCGGTCGATCCTCGTGGAGGGTGGGGGGGCGCTGGTCCGGGCGCTGCTCCGGGGGGGCTTGGTGGATCGGCTGTACTGGGTTCAGGCGCCGATGTGGCTGGGGAGGGGGATCTCCCCCTTCGGCGGGCGAGAGGCGGTGCCGCTGGATGAGGCACAAGCTTGGACCGTAACCGAGCGGCGGGCCCTGGGGCCCGACACCCTGCTCGTGGTGGATCGAGAGTTATGTTTACAGGAATCGTGACCGCACAGGGGTCGGTCGCCGCGGTAGCGGCGGGGGGCGATCGGCTGAAACTGACCATAGAGGCACCCTTCGAAGACTTGGCCATGGGCGAGAGCGTCGCCGTGAACGGCGCCTGCCTGACGGTCATGGAATTGGAGCCGGGCAACTTCTCCGTCGAAGCGGTCGTTACCACCCGCGAACGCACAACCCTGGCGGATCTCTCCGTCGGATCGCGAGTGAACCTCGAGCGAGCGCTCGCGGTGGGAGACCGGCTCGGCGGGCACTTCGTGCAAGGTCACGTCGATGGCGTGGCCGAGATCGTCCGGGTGACGCCGCGGGAGGACGCGGTACTCATCGACGTGCGAGTACCGGACGACATCATGGCGGTGACCGTGCTCCACGGGTCGATAGCCGTGGATGGCGTGAGCATGACGGTGAACGCGCTCCCCGAAGCCGGAGTCGTGCAGCTGTCGGTCATTCCGTTCACGTGCGAGCACACGACGCTGGGATCGCTCGGGGTGGGCGATCGCGTCCATGTGGAGGGTGATATGCTCGGAAAGTTCGTCAAACGGCTTTTCGAGACACGGGCGGCGCCCGAGACGACGTCTGGACCGGGCACCGGTTGATTTGGAAGGAAGCGTTATGGAATTCGGAACCATTGAGCAGGCAATTGAAGATATAAAAGAGGGTCGCCTCGTCATCGTCGCGGACGACGAGGACAGGGAAAACGAAGGTGATCTGGTGGGTGCGGCGGAAGGCATGACTCCCGACGCCGTCAACTTCATGGCGAAGCACGGCCGGGGGCTCATCTGTCTCTCGCTGACGCCGGAGCGGTGCAGCGAGCTCGGACTACCGCAGATGGCGGATGAGAACACGGAATCCAATGGAACGGCGTTCACGGTCAGCGTCGACGGGGGGAAGCGCTTCGGCGTGACCACGGGGATCTCGGCGTGGGATCGGTGGAAGACGATCCAGGTGGCCATCGATCCGGCGACGACGCCGGGGGATTTGCGGCGGCCGGGGCACGTCTTCCCGCTGCGTGCCCGCCCGGGAGGCGTGTTACAGCGTGTGGGTCAGACCGAAGCGAGCGTGGATCTTGCGCGGCTGGCCGGTCTCTGTCCCGCCGGTGTCATCTGCGAGATCCTCGACGATGACGGGACGATGATGCGCCGGCCGCAACTGGAGCGGTTTGCCAAGGAGCACGGCCTCACATTCGTCACGGTCGCCCAACTCGTTGCGTACCGGCTGCAACACGAGCGCCTGGTCCATCGCGTGGCAGAGGCGAGGCTTCCCACGGACTTCGGCGAATTCCAGGTGATCGGCTACTCCAACGACGTGGATCAAGCGGAGCACTTGGCGTTGCTGTACGGCGACGTGGCGGAACAAGAGGACGTGTTGGTGCGGATGCACTCCAAGTGCCTCACCGGCGACGTGTTCGGCTCGGAGCGTTGCGACTGCGGGTGGCAGTTGCGCAGCGCCATGCGGGCCATCGTGCATGCGGGCGGGGGCGCGATCGTCTACCTCGATCAGGAGGGCCGCGGCATCGGGCTCCTGAACAAGCTCAAAGCGTATGAGCTGCAGGACGGCGGTGACGACACGGTGGAGGCCAACCAGCGCCTCGGCTTTGCGCCCGATCTGCGCAACTATGGGATCGGTGCACAGATCCTCATGGATCTCGGGCTCAGCTCGATTCGCGTGTTGACGAACAACCCGATGAAATTGGTGGGGCTCGAAGGGTACGGACTGCGCATCGTGGAGCGCGTCCCCATCGAGCCGTTGCCGACCGATGAAAACCGGGAGTATCTGGACGTCAAGCGGGACAAACTCGGCCACTTGCTCTCGCACTGATATGACAGACGTAGCCTCGACCGACCGTTCGGCACCCGGGCGGGTTGTAGTGGTTGTGAGTCGATTCAACGAGGGCGTGACGCACCGCTTGTTGGAAGGGGCGATGACGGCCTTGGCCGATGCGGGATATGGCGACGCGGATGTGGACGTCATGTGGGTACCCGGAGCGTGGGAGTTGCCGGTGTCGGTTCGGCGCGCCCTCGACACGAGACGGTATCGAGCCGCCGTCGCGTTGGGTGCCGTCATTCGCGGCGAAACTCCCCATTTCGATTACATCTGCGCAGAGGCCACGCGGGGTCTCGGCGAGACCGCTCTTGCGACGGGCGTGCCTGTCGGCTTCGGCCTGCTGACGTGTGAGACCCTCGCCGAGGCCATGGCCCGCGCCGGAGGTGAGGCGGGAAACAAGGGGACGCAAGCGGCGGCGGCGGCGATCGAAACTGCCAACACTCTGAACCAGGTCGACGGGCGTGCTACGACGTGAGACCAAGGTTCGGGCCAGAGCATTGCAGGTGTTGTACGCATGGGAATTGCAGGATCGCCCGCCGGTGGACCGCGTGATGGATGCGCTCCAGGCAGGGGAGGGGACGTGGCCCGAAGGTGCGGCGGCGGCCACACTCGCCGGCCGCGTAGTGGACCACGTGGATCGCCTCGATGGTGAGATCGAGGCGGCGGCGGACAAGTGGCGCCTTTCTCGGATTGGCACGGTCGAACGGAACATACTTCGACTGGGGCTCTACGAATTGTCGGAGACCGACGTCCCGCCGCGGGTCGCGATCGACGAGGGGGTGCGCCTGGCCCAATGGTTTGCCGGTGAGAAGGCTCCGGCGTTCGTGAACGGTGTGTTGGACGCCCTTGCTCGGCACCACGGTCGACTGTGAGAGTCCTGGCGGTCAACTGGCTCGATCTGGAGAATCCGCAGGCAGGAGGAGCGGAGATTCATTTCTTTGAGATCTTCAAGCGATTCGTTGGTGCAGGTGATGTGGTCACGTTGGTGTGCTCGGGATGGAAGGGTGCGGCGCCGCGCGCCACGATCGACGGGATCGAAGTCAGGCGTGTCGGGGGAAGGCACACCTTTGCCGCCCTCGGCCGGCGCGCGGTGCGTGAGGCGCTCGCGAGCGCGCCGTACGACGTGGTTGTGGAAGACGTGAACAAGCTCCCGCTCTACCTCCCGACACTCACCCGGCTGCCCACCTACACGATCGTCCCCCATTTGTTCGGCAGGACGGCGTTTCAGGAGGCGTCGTTTCCGGTGGCGACATTGGTGTGGCTGGCCGAACGCCCAATTCGCTGGGTGTACCGGCGGTCTGCGTTTCATGCCATTAGTGAGAGCACACGCGACGAGCTGGTGCACCGGGGGGTCGACGGTAAGGCCATTCGAGTGATCTACCCCGGGGTCGACGCCGAGTGGTTCACCCCCGACGTAGCAACCCCCCGCGCGGAGGTGCCCACCTTCCTGTACGTGGGTCGTCTCAAGCGTTATAAGGGAATAGACATGGCCCTCCGGGCGCTGCAGGGTGTTCGGGCCCGATACCCGGAGGCGGTTCTCGAGATCGCCGGACATGGCTCCGATCGTGCCCGATTAGTAGCATTGGTGGACGCCCTCGGTCTCGGGAATTCCGTGCAGTTCCTGGGATTCGTGGACGAGGAAGAGAAACGCCGCCACTTGCGGCAGGCGTGGGCGCACATCTTTCCCTCGGTCAAGGAGGGTTGGGGCATCTCCAACGTCGAGGCGTCGGCGTGCGGAACCCCTGCCATCGCGACGGACAGTCCCGGACTGCGGGAATCTGTGCTCCATGAGCAAACGGGTCTGTTGGTGCCGTTCGGAGACCACGAAGCCCTGGCGTCGGCGATGATTCGGGTTGCCGGCGATGCGGCGTTCAGGGATCGACTGGGTGTTGGTGGGCGTGAGTTTGCGGTCGGCCTCTCCTGGGAGCGGACCGCAGATCAAACACGGGCCCATGTCTTGGAGACCGCCAGCGCGTCTCGCAAGGAAAGGAGCAAATCGTGAAGGTTACCGTGACCGCACGTCACTGCGACATCGATGACGGGCTACGTGACCGGGCTGTGGAACTGATCCAGCGGGCGGCGAAGCGGGTATCGCGGCCCCAACGTGCCGAGATCATTTTCGACAACGATCACAACCAGAAGGTCGTCGAATACCAGTTATACTTGCCACGCGGCAGCGTTCACGTTGCTTCGGCCGAAGCAGCCGACTTTCGT
The DNA here is from genome assembly GCA_039588255.1 of Gemmatimonadota bacterium. Lineage (GTDB taxonomy): Bacteria > Gemmatimonadota > Gemmatimonadetes > Gemmatimonadales > GWC2-71-9 > B3T1B10. The sequence continues at coordinate 82,685 of JBDHAF010000002.1, forward strand.
ACCGCGCTCGATCGGGCGGCGGAAAAACTCCGCAATCAGTTGGACAAACTGCCGGACCCGGGACGTCGGCGTACGGCGATCGGGGAGAAGTGACGCCGCTCACTGTCGGCGATCTCATCGCGCGCAAAGGGTCGCACCTCCAACTCGAAGTGCTGACGGGTGACGTCGGGTTGGATCGGACCATTGGCGTGCCTCAGGTCTCGAGTCCCGGATTGGTGCTCGCCGGGTTCACCAAACGCTTTCTCGCAAAACGTCTCCACATACTCGGTGAGACCGAGGTGCAGTATCTCCGCTCGCTCTCGGCCGAGGAGCGAACCAAGTCGTGGGGGACGTTCCTGGGGTTCGATTCACCCTGTGTATTCGTCACGAAGGGCCAGCGATTCCCCAAAGAGCTCGTTGGGATGGCGAAGGAACACGGAATCCCCATCATACGGTCGAAATTGTCCACCGCCGAGTTCTACCAGCGCCTGACGCCGTATCTCAGCGAAGCGTTTGCACCCAGCACGAAGCTGCACGGATCCCTCGCCGACGTGTTCGGTGTCGGATTGCTCTTTGTCGGTAGGTCGGGGATCGGTAAGAGCGAGTGCGTGCTCGATCTGGTGGAGCGGGGCCACCGCTTGGTCGCCGATGATTCGGTCATCATTACCCAGAGTGGAAACGATGTGTTGATCGGGCATGCACCCGAGCTGACACGGCGCCACATGGAGATTCGGGGCGTCGGGATCGTCGATGTCTCCGCGCTCTTCGGGATCCGCGCCGTCCGCCATCAGAAACGCATCGAGGTGGTCGTGCAACTAGTGGATTGGGAAAAAGCGCACAAGGCGGATCGCACCGGATTGGACTCGCAGACGACCACGATTCTCGGTGTGGAGCTGCCGCAGGTCAGCGTACCGTTGAACCCGGGCAAGAATATCACGGTTGTGTCGGAAGTGGTGGCGATGAACCACTTGCTCAAGTACGGCGGAATCGATTCCGCGCATTTGTTGAACGAACGCCTCATCGCGAAGCTCGCGGAGCAACGCGACCTGCGTGAGTACCTGCTGGAAGATTATGAGTGAAGCGTTGAAAGGCGTGGTCGTGTCACACGGCGATCTCGGAACGGCACTGGTCGACGCGGTCCGAAGAATCACGGGTGATGTGGAATCGCTCATCGCCGTGAGCAACGAGGGCTGCAGCCGTGATTCGCTGGGCATGCGGGTCGCGGAAGCCGCGGGGAACGGCGGTTGCGTCTTATTCGTCGATCTCCCGGGCGGGAGTTGTCTGCTGGCCGCCGCAAGGCATCAGCGGGAGCATGACGCTATTGCGGTGGTCGCAGGAGTGAACCTGGCGATGCTGCTCGACTTCGTGCACCACCGGAACGTCACCCCGTCCGAGGCGGCCGCACGAGCGGTGAGTGCCGGAGCGAATGCCGTCAAGAGCATTGGCGGATGAGCCTGGACCTGGTCCGCGTCGACGATCGACTGATTCACGGTCAGGTCGTCGTGGGATGGGGGCGCGAGCTCCAGTCGGATTTGATTGTGCTGGCGGACGATGAGGTGGCGGCCAACGAGTGGGAACAGGAGCTGTATTGCATGGGTGCTCCCGTGGGCATGAAAGTCGAATTCACGACGGTCGAGGACGCGGCCGGTTCGGTAGACCGCTGGGCGCACAGCGACTGCAGGACGATCATTCTCGTGAGCGACATCGGTTCGCTGGAGCGGCTGTGCAACGGAGCGCCGAGCATCCGAAAGGTGAATCTGGGTGGGGTGCACAACGAGGGCGATCGGCATCAGCACCTGCCGTATCTCTTCCTGAGCGACGCCGAGGTGGTGCAATTGCGTAGTCTAGCGAAACGGGGCATCGATATCACAGCACAGGATCTTCCGACGGCCGCGCCGGTCGAGCTGGCGGCCATTCTCTGATGGAGTTAACGACCATCGGTTGGCTGTTGCTTTGGGGTACGGCTGTGGGCCTCGACCTGGCGACGGTAGCGCAGGTGATGGTTGCGCGGCCCCTGGTGGCCGCCTCCGTGGCGGGCTGGATCGTAGGCGACGTGCAGACCGGTATCATCGTCGGGGCCGTGCTCGAGTTGTTTGCCCTCGAGGTGCTGCCGTTTGGCGCTGCCCGGTATCCGGACTACGGCGTGGGTGCGGTGTCCGCGGTGGCGACGGCGGCGGGGGCTCCCGGGATGCTCGGCATCGGCGTCGGCGTGGCGGTCGGCTTGGTCGTTGCCTACCTGGGAGAGATTGCGATTCAGCTGGTGCGGCAGCAGACGACCATGGACGTCAAGCGGCGTCGTGAGGCCATCGATTCGGGAGACGTCCACACGATCACCCGGGCACATCTGCGGGGCATCCGACGTGACGCCCAGCGAGCGCTCGGCCTCGCCGGACTCGGTCTACTCATCGCCACCGTGGTACGAGCCGCGCCGCCGGTCACGGTGCGCGGGGCGGTCCTGCTGAGCGCGGTGGCGATGGGGGTCGGCCTGGGGACCACGGTCTTGAGCGGGGTGCGAATTGCGAGGCACGCCCGGGGCGGCTGGGTGTGGCTGGCCGCGGGGTTGGTCGTCGGGACCGCGTGGGTGGTGGTCCAATGAAGCGGGTCATGCTGTCGGCCGCCACGCGCCTGTTTCTGTTTCAGGCGTCGATCAATCACGAACGCCTCCAAGGATTGGGAATGGCGTCGGCCGTGGAGCCCTTGCTTCGCGACCTCGACGGCGGGCCGGCCGGCAAGGCCTATCGGGCGGCCATGGGCCGGGCGGCGGGGTTCTTCAACACCCACCCGTATTTGGCGGGATTCGCCGTCGGGGCGGTGGCGAAGGCGGAACACCAGGGTTTGCCGGAGCAACAGGTCGACCGGCTCCGGACGGCGCTCAAGGGACCGTTGGGGTCCCTCGGCGATCGCTTGATCTGGGCCGGCGCGCTCCCAGCCACCGCCGCCATCGGGTTGATCTTGCTGACGGTGACCCATCCGCTCATTGCGGTCGGTGGATTCCTGTTGCTGTTCAACGCGGTCCATTTGACCCTCCGGTGGTGGGGCCTCGGGGCCGGGTGGCGGGCCGGGGTCAAAGTAACCGAGGCGCTGAGGCACCCCGTGTTGCAGGCGGGCCTGAAGACGGCAGGTCCCGTGGCGGCCTTGATGATCGGCGTCGCCATTCCCGTTGTGGCGGAGTGGTTGACGGAAGGGCTCGACTGGTCGGAGCGATGGGGCACGGCGGGGGTGGCCCTGGTGACGGTGGTGGTGATGCGGTGGCTTGCGCCGACGGTGGGAGCCGCGCGCCTCGGCATGCTGGCATTGGCGGCAATGCTCATCCTGGCGTGGGTCTGGTGACTGCCGAACGCCGTGTGACCATCGTCAACGAGCTCGGACTCCACGCACGTCCGGCGGCGGAGTTCGTTAAGCTCGCCAGCTCCTATGAGTCCGAGATCCGCTTGTCCAAGGATGGGGAAGCTGTCAACGGCAAGAGCATCATGGGCGTGATGACCCTCGCCGCCGAGTGCGGCGCCGAGCTGATCGTGCAGGCGGAAGGCGCCGATGCGGAGGAGGCGGTCATCGCTTTGGAGGAACTAGTGACCAACGGCTTCGGGATACAGTGAGCGATCCTCGACTGCTCACCGGCATCGGTGTGTCGCCAGGTATGGTCATCGGTCCCGCGTATGTCGTCACGTGGGGCTTGCCCGACGTGCCGCAGCGCGTGGTGGCGAAGGAGGAGGTTCCCGCCGAGCTCCAGCGCCTCCGGGATGCCGTCGCCGACGTGCAGCGGCATCTCGACGATCTGCGGAAGCACGCGGCCGACCACGCGGGTCCCACCGAGGCCAAGATCTTCGATGCCCAGATCCTGATGCTCGAGGATGCTGATTTCTTGGGAGCGGTCGAGCGATTGATTCGCGACAATCAGCTGAGCGCGGAGCGGGCGTTCGAGTTCAAAGCGTTGGAGCTCCGTGTGCTGTGGACGCAGTCGGAGAGCCAGATGCTCCGTCAACGGCGCGCCGATTTGGCCGGCATCAGCATCCGGGTGCTTCAGCGGCTCTTGGGCCAATCGATCCAGGAAGTCCTCACGGATCGCGGTGGGGTGCCGGTCATCGTCTTCACCCGAGAACTGACGCCGGGTTTGACGGTGGAGTTCGATCGCGAGCAGGTCATGGGATTCGCCAGCGTCGAAGGCACCCGCACCTCACACGCGGCGATCCTCGCCCATAGCCTCGGCATTCCCTGCGTCATGGGGCTGGTGGGAGGTCTCGACAACATCCGCACCGACGGCATGGTGATCCTCGATGGCGCTCGCGGGACGGTGCTTACCGACCCCACACCGGAGGAGATCGCTCAGGCGCAGGCGCAGGCGGAGCGGCGCCGTCAGTTCGACGCCGAGCTCGAGGCGGTCGGGGCGATGCCCGCGGAGACCCTCGACAAAGCGCGGGTCATGCTGCGGGGCAACGTCGATCTCCCCGAGGAGCTGAACGCTGCGGCCGAGCACGGGGCGGAAGGCGTGGGGCTGCTCCGCACCGAGTTCCTCGTGGTGGGCCGGTCGGAGCTCCCCGGCGAGGACGAGCAGGCCGAGTATTTCGCCCGGATCTGCCGGCGCTTTCCCGAGCATCCGGTGGTAGTGCGCACATACGACCTGGGTGGCGACAAGTTCCCCGCGGCGTTCCGGCCACCGCGCGAGGCGAACCCCTTCCTCGGGTGGCGCGCCATCCGCGTGTGTCTCGACGAGCCGGACATCTTCCGGGTCCAGGCCCGGGCGATCCTGCGGGCGCGCCACCATGGAGACGTCCAGCTTATGCTTCCCCTCGTGACACAGCTCGAGGAGCTCGAGCGCGCCCGGGAGCTGGTAGCGGAATCCGCCGACGCCCTGAAGCGGGAGGGAGTCCCCGCCGCGTCGACCGTGCCCATCGGCGTGATGATCGAGACGCCGGCGGCAGCGCTCCTCGCCGACGAGTTTGCAGCGGCCAGCGATTTTCTCAGCGTGGGGACCAATGATTTGACTCAGTATACCCTCGCGGTGGACCGGGGGAACGCCCGGCTCGCCGACCGGTTCACGCCGTTCCATCCCGCGGTGGTCCGCTTTCTGAAACGCATCATCGACGCGGGGCAGGAGGCAGGCCTCGACGCCAGCGTGTGCGGCGAGATGGCCTCGGATCCCCGGGGGGCACTCCTCCTCCTGGGACTGGGATACCGGGTTCTCAGCGTCTCACCTCCGCGCCTTCCCCTCGTGCGGTGGCTGATTCGGCAGTTCGACGCCACCGTGGCCGCGTCGGTGGCGGCCGAAGCGGTCGAGGCCTCCACCACCTCCGAAATCCTCGGTCTCCTCGGGGACGCGATTGGCGGTCTGGTGGACGTCGATCTCCTGCCTTCCGAGTTAGTTGCCGGGGGATAGGGGCGGGACTAGTTTTCAAGGCTCGCTTCGCCACCGCGTTATTCAACTTTCAAGGGTCGCATGACAGCTCATTCGCATCTTTTTTCCTCGGAATCAGTGACCGAAGGCCACCCCGACAAGATGTCGGATCAGATCTCCGACGCCGTATTGGACGCCATTCTGGCACAGGACCCCACCGCACGGGTGGCGTGCGAGACGCTGGTGACGACTGGGATGGCAGTGGTTGCGGGGGAAATCACGACCACCGCCGAGCTGCGGTTCACCGACGTCATTCGCCAGGCCATTCGCGAAATCGGGTACACCGACGCGGCGTTCGGCTTCGACTGCGACACCTGTGCGGTCCTGACCGCGCTGGACGGTCAATCCCCAGACATCGCGCAGGGTGTGGACACGGGCGGCGCCGGAGACCAGGGCATGATGTTCGGCTACGCCTGTGACGAGACCCCGGAGCTCATGCCCATGCCCATAGTGCTGGCCCACCGGCTCACCCAACGTCTCACCGCGGTTCGGAAATCCGGGGAGCTTCCCTGGTTGCGGCCCGACGGCAAGAGCCAGGTGAGCGTCGAGTACGTCGATAGCCGCCCGGTGGGCGTGCGCACGGTGGTCGTATCCACCCAACACGCTCCAGAGATCAGCTCCGACGACATCGATGCGGCGGTACGCGAGCACGTCATTGAACCGGTGCTGGCGGAGAGCCATCTCGAGTCCGATGGCGTGCGGTGCCTCATCAACCCGACGGGGCGGTTCGTCGTCGGGGGGCCCCAAGGGGACGCGGGCCTCACCGGACGTAAGATCATCGTCGACACCTACGGGGGATTTGCGCGTCATGGCGGCGGGGCTTTCAGCGGAAAGGATCCTTCCAAGGTCGACCGTTCGGCCACCTACGCGGCGCGCTGGGTGGCAAAGAACATCGTGGCCGCCAAGCTCGCGGATCGGTGCGAGGTCCAGCTGGCGTACGCCATCGGCGTCGCGGAGCCGGTGTCGGTCATGGTGGAGACATTCGGAACCGGAAACATCCCGGATGCCGTGCTGGAGCGAGCGGTGCGTGAAGTTTTCGATCTCACGCCGGCCGGATTCATCAACGGGCTGGATCTTCGAAACCCGATTTACCGGCCGACGGCCTCCTACGGGCACTTCGGTCGCACGCCCCAGTTGGCGACCGTGCATGGGAAGGACGTCAAGCTGTTCACTTGGGAAGACCCCGCACGCGTGTCCCAGTTGACCGAGGCGGCCCAACAACTCGAGATGGCGGGTGCGTGATCTCCCGAAGACGACACGCCAGACAATGCTACACGAACTTGAGAGATAGATGTTGACGACAACGGAACCCAAGATGAAGGCACCGACGGGACGAGCGATGGGGCCGAACGAGTCCTACGAGGTCGCCGACCTCGCTCTCGCGAGGCAAGGACGGGAGGAGATGCGACTCGCCGAGCACGAGATGCCCGGGCTGATTGCGCTGCGGAAGCGGTACGCAGCCGAACAGCCGTTGGCGGGGGCAAAGGTGTCCGGCAGCCTGCACATGACGGTGCAGACCGCCGTGCTGATCGAGACGCTCATGGATCTCGGCGCCGACGTGCGGTGGGCGAGCTGCAACATCTTCTCGACACAGGACACGGCCGCCGCCGCGGTGGTCGTGGGCCGTGACGGCACGCCCGACGATCCCAAGGGCGCCGCGGTGTTTGCCTGGAAAAGCGAGACGCTCGAGGAATACTGGTCGTGCACGGAACGCGCGCTGCGCTGGCCGGACGGATCAGGGCCCGATCTACTGGTGGACGACGGTGGCGACGCCACGCTCCTGGTGCACAAGGGCGTGGAGTTCGAAGCGGCGGGAGCCGTGCCGGATTTCGACGCCGGCTCCGAGCCCGAGGAGTGGGCGGTGGTGTTGGAAACGCTTCGGACCGAGATGGAGGGTCGCCCGGGCCGCTGGACGGCTATGGCCAAGCACATCAAGGGCGTCAGTGAGGAGACCACGACGGGGGTCCACCGGCTCTACCAGATGGCCGAAGCCGGCAGTCTCCTCTTCCCGGCGATCAATGTCAACGACTCGGTCACCAAGAGCAAGTTCGACAACATCTATGGCTGCCGGCATTCCCTGCCGGACGGCCTGGCCCGTGCCACCGACGTGATGTTGGGCGGCAAGGTGGCCGTGGTGTGCGGCTACGGCGAGGTGGGCAAGGGATGCGCCCAGGCGCTCCGGGGGCAGGGGTGCCGCGTCATAATCACGGAGATCGACCCCATCTGCGCGCTCCAGGCGGCGATGGAGGGGTATGAGGTCAAGCAGCTCGAGGACGTGGTGGAGACGGGCGACATCTTCGTCACCGCCACCGGCAACTTCAACATCGTCACCGCCCAGCACATGTCCCGCATGAAGGACAAGGCCATCGTCGGCAACATCGGTCATTTCGACAACGAAATCGACATGGCCGGGTTGAAGAAGATTGCGGGGATCAAGAAGGTCAACATCAAGCCCCAATACGATGAGTGGGTCTTCCCCGATGGCCACAGTGTGTTGATTCTGGCCGAGGGCCGGCTCTTGAATCTGGGATGCGCGACGGGCCATCCCAGTTTCGTGATGTCTGCGTCGTTCACCAACCAGGTCCTCGCGCAGCTGGAGCTGTGGCAGCATGCGAACAAGTACGACAAGCAAGTGTACCGGCTGCCCAAGCAGTTGGATGAAGAGGTGGCGCGGTTGCACCTCGAACACCTGGGTGTGGATCTGACCACGCTCACAGAAGCGCAGGCCGAATATCTCGGAATTCCGGCGGAAGGCCCGTACAAGCCGGAGTTCTACCGGTACTGAGGGCAGGGGGGAGCGAGAAGCAGACATGGTCGAAGTCGGGGTAGCACACCTGGGCGTCGAGCGGAACACCAACACGCCGATTGTGGTGCTCCAGGAACGCGAGGGGGATCGGATGATTCCGATCTACATCGGCCATGCCGAGGCGAATGCCATCGCCATGGAGTTGGCGGACGTCAAGTTCGAGCGGCCCCTGACCCACGATCTCATGCAGCAGGTCATCGTCGGCCTCGGTGCCGAGCTCAACCAGGTGGTGCTGACCCGGGTCGAGAAGAGCACGTATTACGCTGAACTGCACCTGCGCCGCGATGATCACGTCATCCAGATTGACGCGCGCCCGTCCGATAGCATCGCCATCGCGCTGCGGCTCAAAGCCCCGATCTTCGCTGCGGAGGATCTTCTCACGGCCACGTCCGCCGAAGAAACAATCACGCCGGACCTCACGAGTGAGGCGCTCGATTCCGACGCCCTCAAGAAATACCTCGAGAATCTGGACCCTGAGGACTTCGGCAAGTTCACTCCGTAAGCTGGGTCTCCTCATCCTGGCGGCCCTGAGCCTCCCACCGACGTTGGAGGCTCAGGGTTTTCAATTGAGCGGCCATCTGTTCGCCGTGATCGAGGGTGACACGGTCCCGATGCGCAATCACTGGGTGACGCTCCACGAGGTCACCAGCGCCGGTGGACGGGTGGTGGACTCTGTGCGAACGGATGCATTGGGTGTGTATTTCCTCCGCTCGCCGGCGCGGGACACCACCGCCATGTATCTCTCGAGCGTATCATTCCGCGACATCGCCTATTTCTCCGATCCCGTCAGGTCCGCGGCCTTCACCAGCGACACGGCGAGCACGCTGTTCGTGTACGACACATCGAGCGTCGGCCCGCCCATTCGAGTAGTGGAGCGACACGTTGTGGTTCGGGCACCGGAAGTCGACGGATCGCGCTCCGCCCTCGAGGTGTTGGTGCTGGAGAATCCGGGATCGCGGACCCGAGTGACCAACGACACGGCCAACCCGGTATGGCAGGGTGCGATCCCGGACGGAGCGCTGGGGTTCGAGGTGGGACCGTCGGACATCAGTGCGGCCGCCCTGTATCGACGCGGCGATGTGGTGGCGCTGTCGGCAGCGATGCCGCCGGGCCCGGTGAACCAGCGGCGCGTGGTTTTTGGATACATTCTGCCGAGGGGTATGCGCGACCTGGTCATCCCCGTGGATCAGGATGTGGGACGCCTCCAGGTGCTCGTCGAGGATCCTGCGGTGGAAATGCTCGGCGGACCGCTGCGCCCGCAAGGGGCCGAGTTCATGGAGGACGTGCAATTCATGCGGTTTGACGGCACCGATCTGATAGCCGGTGCTGACCCGTCGTTCCGCCTGTCGGGCGGATCGAGGTCGCTCCCCGTGCTGTTGTGGCTCATTCTCGCCATGTCCGCCGTTGCCATGGCGGTGGTCTTCACTGTGTGGCTCCGGCGCCCACGTATTGCCACTGTCCTTGGCGGCGATTTGGACGTGTTGGCCGCCCAGGTGGCGGCCCTCGACGAGCGCTTTGCCGCGAAGGGCGCCAATCCCTCCGAGGCCGAGCGGGAAGCGTATCGAGCGGAGCGCGACGCCCTCAAGGCCAAGTTGTCAGAGGCTCTTGCGCAGCGGGACAGCGCCGGGTAGGCTTGAGACGACAATCGAAGTTTGGCGAACGGCGAGAAACGGAAACCGGTGTGACTCCGGTGCGGCCCCGCCACTGTAACGGACTGTAGTAGATCGGCTCAACGGCGCCACTGGGAAACTGGGAAGGCGAGCCGATAGTCCGAAGTCAGGAGACGTCACCGTTCGCTCCACTGAGACACCCTCGCGGGAGGGTGGTGGAGCCTTCCAATGCTGACGCTCACCATCCTGCACGTGCCAGGAGTGGGCGTTTTGATTTTTCGACTCCGCCAGAGCCTGTTGTGGATCGTAGCGGCAACGAGCATCGCCGCCTGCGACCGGACCGCCGATGTCGCCGGTGACGTCGTCGATGATTTCGGCCGGCGCGTCGCTTTGACGGAGCCGGCACAGCGAGTGGTGTCGTTGTCGCCCGCCATCACGGAGTTGCTGTTTGCGATTGGGGCTGGGACCCGTGTGGTAGGCCGCACCCAGTTCGACAAGTATCCGCCGGCCGTCGCCGAAATCCCCGACGTGGGCGACGGACTCGATCCCAATATCGAGCGCGTGGTCGCTCGGCGGCCCGACTTGGTGGTCTTCTACGCGTCGAACGCCAACGAGCGGGCCATTGGGCGACTCACCGACATCGGCATCGCATCGGTGAGCATCCGCTTGGACAGCCTGAACAGCGTCGCACGAGGGGCGCGCCTGCTCGGCAGTCTGACGGGCACGGCCCAGCGGGCCGAGAGCGTCGCGCGGGATTTCGAAACCAGGCGGGATTCCGCCCTGAGGGCACCGCGGCCCGCCCTGACCGCTCGGGTTCTCATCCTGGCGTGGGACAACCCACCCATCATCATCGGCGCCCGGAGCTTCTTGTCAGAGCTGGTGGAGCTTGCCGGGGGAGAGAACGTGTTTGCCGACGTGGACGCCCCGTCGGCCACGGTTGCCGTCGAGACCATCGCGGAGCGGGATCCGGATGTGATCGTATTCTTCGCCGAGGATGCGCCCACGTTCGCCGAGCGCCCCGAGTGGCAGACGATTCCCGCCGCTCGCGGGCGCAAGTTCGTTTTTCTCGAGGGCTCCGAGTTCGAGTACCCGTCTCCTCGAGCGTTTCAAGCGCTGCAAACGTTGCGTGGGGCCCTGTCGGAGGTCGTGCGGTGATCCGGTGGGTGGCGCTCTTGGGGTTGGGCGCAGGTGCTCTCGTCGCCGGCGTCGCCCTCGGCCCGGCGGACATCTCGTGGTCCGAATCCCTCGCTGGGTTGTGGGGCAGGGGCGACGACACTGTCGTGACGATCGTACGCGAGCTGCGGGCGCCACGCGTCATGCTGGCGTTCCTCGTCGGCGGATGCCTGGCCGTGACGGGCGCCGTCCTCCAGGCCCTCGTGCGTAACCCACTGGCGGATCCGTATCTCCTCGGGCTGTCGGGCGGCGCCGGGGTCGGGGCCGTGCTCGCCATCGCCCTGCACTTGGGGGGTGCATGGGCGGTTCCCGCCGCGGCATTTGTCGGCGCGCTCGTAGCCATCAGCCTCGTCTACCGGCTGGCGCTGGTGGCGGGTGCCGGTATCGATCCCCGGGTCCTCCTCTTGGCGGGTGTGGTGGTGAGCGCGTTCGGCGGGGCGATCCTGGGGGCCATTTTCTCCCTTTCGTCGGCCGCGGAGCTGCGCAACGCGATGCTCTGGTTGCTGGGCGGCTTTGACGCGGCGTCATGGAAGGTGTTGGGAATGTTCTCGAGCTACGCGGCCGTCCCGGTCGTGTATCTGTATTACACCAACAGGCCCCTCGATCTGATCTCCCTGGGAGAGGAACCCGCACAGTTTCTTGGTGTCGACGTCGAGCGAGTGAAGCGCCAGCTCTACGTTGCCGCGTCGCTGTTGACGGCGGCGTGCGTCGCCGTGTCGGGAATCATCGGTTTTGTGGGTCTCGTCATTCCCCACGCGGTCCGCATGGTGCTGGGGCACACTCATCGCACCTTGCTGCCGGCGGCCTTCCTGCTCGGCGGGGCGCTCCTCGCCTTGGCCGATGCGGTGGCGCGCACCGCGTTCGCGCCGCGGGAGCTCCCCGTGGGTGTGGTCACCGCGCTGGTCGGCGTTCCGGTTTTTGCCATGCTGTTGCGACGATGGACGACGTAATCCTCGAGGGTGTGGACCTCCGGTACCGGTACCCCGGCGTTGACCGGGAGGCGGTCGCGGGCGTGTCGTTGCACGTCCGCAAGGGTGAGATGGTGGGCATCGTCGGTCCCAACGGGAGTGGGAAGACCACGCTGTTGCGGCTCTTGGTGGGCATCCTGCGTGCCCAAGGGGGTGGGGTCACGGTTGGCGGCAGGGCCATCGAGGAGTGGAAGCGACGCGAGCTCGCTCGGCTCGTCGGCGTGGTGGCACAAAGGGAAGAGCCTGCGTTTCCGCTGACGGTGGGGCAGGCCGTACTCCTGGGCCGCTACCCCCACATGGGCGCCCTCGCCGCACCCGGGCCCGGCGACGTGGAGGCGGTCCGGTCGGCGCTCGAGCGGTGCGACGTGGCGCAGTTGACCGAGCGGTGGCTCGCAACTCTCTCCGGCGGCGAGTGGCAACGGGTGCGAGTCGCCCGGGCGTTGGCCCAAGAGCCGCAGGTGTTGATGCTCGACGAGCCGACGGCAAGCCTCGATGTGCGCCACGAGATGGAGGTGTTCGAGCTCGTCTCCGATCTGGTGCACCGCGATCGCCTGGCCGGGGTCGTCGTCACACACCACGTCAACCTGGCGGCCCGGTTCGTCGATCGGGTCGTGGTCATGGAAGGTGGTCGGGCCGACGCGGTCGGGCCCCCCGCCGAGGTCCTGACGCGCGAGGTGCTCGAGCGCGTGTTCGGGTGGCCGGTGGAAGTCGGTATGTGGAAAGGTGTCCCGCAGTTCGTACCGCTGCGATCTGCGGAAATTTCAGAAGAAAGTGAGTGAGCGACGATGTGGCGTAGAGCTCTGGTTGGATTGATGTTCGCGACGGTGGGATCCCTCACCGAGGCGCGGGCGCAAGAGGCACAGGATACCACACGCCTGGAAGACATCACCGTCACCGCCACCAAGGTGCCGGTCTCGGCGAGCGCGCTGGCCTCGTCCGTTTCGGTGCTCCATGGCGAGGACCTCCGTCAGCAGGGGATCAGGAACGTGGCCGATGCGCTTCGCTCCGTCCCCGGTTTGAACGTCGTGCAGAACGGGTCGTTCGGGGCGGCAACGTCTCTCTTTCTCCGCGGGGGAGAATCCGATTACGTGCAGGTGCTCATCGACGGTGTCGCCGTGAACGATCCGGGCGGTGCGTACGACTTCGCCAACGTCACAACCACCAATGTCGAGCGGATCGAGATTCTCCGCGGTCCCGCGAGCGTGCTCTACGGATCGGACGCAACGGTGGGCGTGGTCCAGATCTTCACCAAGCGCGGTGATGGGCCGTTTCGCGTGAGTGCAGGTGGTCGCGCCGGCACGTACGGGTCGGTGGGGTTCGATGCGGAGGTTTCCGGTGCGACGGACCGCACCAACTACACTGTAGCCTTCGATCGGTTCGCCACCGACGGCACGTACGATTTCAACAACGATTACGACAATGCCGTGGTGAGCGGTCGCTTCCAAGTGCGTCCCGACGACGCCACCGATCTTGCGCTCTCGTTGCGGTATCAGGACAGCGAATTCCATTTTCCCACGGACGGCTCCGGCAACCTCGTGGACCGCAACGCCTTCACGTTGAACGAGGCGACGACCATCGGCGTCGAGGCGGGGCGGTTTCTCACTGACCGCGTCGAGGCGAGGCTGGCGCTGGCGTCCAACGTGATCAGCGGCGGCTTCAACGACAACCCTGACGACGAGAACGACACGCAGGGATTCTTTGCCTTCCGCAGCATCCAAGATCTGAGCCGGCAAAGCGTGGACTTGCGCACAAACGTCTACCTGGACGACGGCGTGATCCTCACCGGGGGAACTCAGCTCGAGCAGCAGGAGGAACGGAGCTTCAACGAGTCGGAGAGCGAATTCGGCCCCTCGAATGGTTCCACGGACGTGGAGCGGTCCAATCGAGCGTACTACGCCCAGCTCCTGGCGCAGGTGGCGGGCCTCTCTGTGGTCTTGGGTGGCCGCCTCGACGACAACGAGGCCTTCGGGACATTTGGAACGTATCGTGCGGCAGCCAGCTATGGCTGGTCGGGAACGAAGCTACGCGCGTCGGTGGGGAGGAGCTTCAAAGCCCCCACCTTCGTGGAGAACTTCGCGACGGGGTTTGCCGTGGGGAATCCGGACCTCGATCCGGAGCAGACATTCTCCTGGGAGGTGGGCCTCGAGGAGATCCTCTTCGACGGCCGCCTCACCCTCCGCGGCACGTACTTCGACCAGACCTTCGAAGATTTGATTCAATTCTCGTTCACGGAAGTTCCCAATTTCGTCAATATTGCGGAAGCGGACGCGTCTGGGTTCGAAGGGGAAGTGACTGTCGCGCCGGTGTCGGGTCTCTTTCTCTCGTCCAATTACACCCACTTGAAGACGGAGGTGATCGGCGCAGGCTTCGACTCCGGTGACGGGGCCACCTTCGTCGAGGGTGCGCGCCTGTTGCGGCGCCCGACCACGACGATCAACGCCACCGCGTCGTACCGCGGGTGGGACCGAGGTACGTTCAACCTGGTGGTGAATCACGTCGGCGACCGGGACGACCGGGATTTCGGCTCGTTCCCCGCCACGCCGGTCGTGCTGCCGGCGTACACCACCGTGGATGTGTCCGCTCAGGTCGATCTCCTGGGGCAACGCTCGACTCCTCTGATGCTCACTGGCACGCTGCGGGTGGAAAACGTCTTTGACGAAGCATATGAGGGGGCGTTCGGCTTTCCGGTTCGTGGGCGCACCGTGTACCTGGGAGGCCGGGTGACCCGATAACCGGAGTGTCTGCTGCCGGGGTTGGTTCCGAGGTACATTTACGCCCATGGCAGTGGTCTCCACCCCCGCAATCGTGTTGCACGCGTTTCCCTATGGGGAATCCTCGAAGATCGTGCGTCTCGCCACGCCCGGTCACGGGGTGTTGAGCGCGATCGCCAAAGGCGCACAGCGCACGAAGAGCAAGTTCGGAGCCCGTCTGCAACCCATGAGTGACGGGATCGCACAGCTCTACATCAAACCCAGCCGCGAGCTCCAGACCCTGGCGGAGTTCGATGTCGAACGGGAACGTCTCGCACTGTCCCACGACCTGGCCCGGTATGCGTCGGCGTCGGCAGTGGCGGAGTTGGTCATGCGGTTCTCCCCCGCGGAGCCGCATCCCGAGATCTATGCCCTGTTGGCGTCACAGCTCGACCGGTTGGCCGACGCCGATGCGGCACGGCTGCCCAGTGTGTCGTTGGAGGCCCTGTGGCGGGTGGTCGGCGCTTTGGGGTTCACCCCCGCCCTCGACCATTGCGCGGTCGACGGGAATCCTATCCCGGCCGGAGCGGCGGACTTTTCCGTTGTCGACGGAGGCCTGGTATGTGCTCCGTGTGCCGGCTCCCGAGAAACCGCCAGACTCGGCACCGAGGACCGGATGGCGCTGGAGTCGTTTGTACGCGAGGACGGCCATGATTCGGGGTTGGAAACGGTGTCCCTCTCTCCGCGCCACTCCGCCGCACACCGGCGACTTCTGTCACGCTTCGTTCGCCTCCATGTGTCGGAAGGTCGCGAGCTGAAAGCCTTGGACTTTTGGGAGAGCCTGCCATGGCGCGACACGTCGTAATCGGGACGGCGGGACATGTCGACCACGGCAAGACGGCCCTCGTCCAGGCGCTCACCGGCATCGATACCGACCGGTGGGAGGAAGAGAAGCGTCGCGGCATCACCATCGACTTGGGGTTTGCACACTTCCGCCTGAGCGACGACACCACGGCCAGCGTCGTCGATGTGCCGGGTCACGAGGATTTCATACGCAACATGGTGGCGGGAGCCACCGGAATCGACGTGGCGTTGCTGGTGATTGCCGCCGACGAGGGGGTCATGCCCCAAACGGTGGAGCACCTGGCGATCCTGGAGTTTCTCGGTGTACGCGTCGGCGCCGTGGCGGTAACCAAAGTCGATCTCGTCGAAGCCGAATGGCTCGATCTGGTGGTGGACGATCTGGGCGATCGGCTGGCGCAGGGTGACATCGCCTGGGAGGCGCCCATCCCCACGTCGGTCAGGAGTGGCCAGGGCATGGAAGAGATCCGGGGGGCGCTCTTGGCTGCGGCCGGGAAGGCAGCGGAGCGGACCGCCGGGGATCTCTTTCGCATGCCCATCGATCGCGCGTTCAGCGTGGCCGGAGCCGGCACGGTCGTCACCGGGACGACGTGGGCCGGCACGGTGGGAACCGGGGAAGACGTGAGGATCCTCCCCGCCGGTATAAAGTCACGAGTGAGGGGCGTTGAGGTGCACGGCGAAAGCGCTTCTCAGGCCGAGCCCGGCAAGCGCACGGCGGTCGCCCTGGTGGGGGTGGGCAGGGAGGACGCGGGTCGGGGCAGCACCGTGGTCCGCGATCCCGCGTGGCGGGCGAGCAGGGCCATCGACGTGAGCGTGAGACTCCTCCCCGATGCCCGCCCCCTCTCGCAGCGGTCGCGCATCCGGGTTCACGTGGGCACGGCGGAGGTCATGGCGCGTCTCACGCCGGCGGCGGGAGACATTCTGCCGGGTGGGTCCGGCGTGGTGCGGCTACGGCTGGAGTCACCGTTGGTGTGCCGCTGGGGCGATCGGGGGGTGCTGCGGTCCTACTCGCCGGTGACCACGGTGGGCGGGTTCGTGGTGGTGGACCCCTGGCCCTCGGCTCGTCCCCGGCGCCCCCGAGACGGGGAGGGGCGGCGGTCCCCGGTGGCTGCCGAGCGGGTGGCCGCCTTCGTCCACTCGGAGGACCCCGGGGCGGTGTCCGTAGAGGATCTCACCATTCGCCTTGGGCTGCCCCCGGAGCTTGTCCAGGACGTCCTGACGCAGGTGGAGGCCCAGGGGGTAACGGTGGTGGCCGGCCGGCTCCATCCGGGGGAGGCCGTTGCCCGGGGCAGGGAGGCCGCCCTCGCGGCGGTGGAGCGGTTTCAGGCTGACCACCCCCTTCAGCCGGGCATGCCGATGGAGGTCTTTCGGCGCGAGGTGGGTTCGCCCGCGATGGCCGACCACGTCCGCACGCTCTTGGAGTCGGAAGGGGCCATCGAGGTAGTGGGGGGATCGGTCCGCCTGCCTGGGTTCTACCCAACGCTGACGGGCTCCCACGCGGACTATGGGGTAGTAGTGGAAGAGAAGTTGGCGGCTGCCGGCGCCCAGGGCGTGACCCTCGCCGAAATGGCCGCAGATCTCCCGGCCGACATGGCGACGGAGCTCGCCGGCTTTTTCGTGAGGCGGGGCACTGCGGTCCGGGTCGGAACCGACCGATATTACGACCAGGCGGTCCTGATCAAGGTGTCCCGCAGGGCGGTTGCCGAGATCGAGCAACGGGGAGAGGTCACCCCGGCAGATCTTCGGGACGCGCTGGGCCTTTCCAGGAAGTACCTGATCCCCTTGCTGGAGTGGCTCGATGCCCGCCAAATAACCGTGCGGGTGGGAGATACGCGACGGCTGGGGCCAAACGCGCATCAAGAGGAATAACTTGGGTGAAACGCTTGACAGTGTTTATAGTCGAGCCTAATCTAAGGTAAGAAGGGGAATTGGGTCTCATTCAAGGAGTTTGGCTAAGGACACTTGTTGTCAGATCGGAGCTGTGATGAAGTATTCCGCCTGGGCGGTTGCAGTGCTCGGGCTACTTCTGGTGATGCCGGTCGCGGCTGAGGCGCAGGAAGACAAAGCGGTTCAGCTGGGGCCCAATGCACCGAACCCGTTCAACCCTGAGACCACGATTCCTTTCACGTTGAGTCAGGAATTGTGGGAGGCTGACAAGCCTGTGGTGGGCCTCCGCATCTACAATGTGCTGGCCCAGCTCGTGGCTATCCCTGTGCTTCAGGGAACCGGGGAGAAGCTCGAGAACATGCCGCTCGACTGGAACGGAACGGGGCGCTATGAGGCGTACTGGGATGGCAGGGTCCTCGACACGGGTCGAGAGGCCGCGTCGGGAGTGTACGTCTACCAAATAGTCGTCAATGGGCGGGCAGAGGGCTCCAGGAAGATGACGGTGATCAAGTAGGATTCTGGGCATCGATACCGACTGAGGAGGGTGGAGACACCCTCCTTTTTTTTGTCTAAATCGCCGGTTTCGGGTAACCCCAGCCTTCGGTGTTTTCCGTGGCTCAACGGGGTGGGGTGGAAGGACCAAAGAGCCTGCCCTTTCGGCCCCTTTCCCGTCATTCTGGCCGGCTTTTGACGGCACGCCGGTTGCAGGTACGGGGGACGTAAGCCATTCTCGTAAATAGAGTTGGCCTGGCGGGCGTTGGCCGCCGGGATCAACGTGGTTATATGGTTCAGGTAGAGACAACATGCTCAGACCAGAACGTTTGACCCTCAAGGCGACCGAGGCGGTGCAGCAGGCCATGGCCGATGCCACCGAGCGGGGCAACCCCGTGGTGAACGACGCCCATCTCTTTGCCGCCTTGCTGGACCAGGACGCCGGCATCGTCGTCCCCGTTCTCCAGAAGGCCGGCGTGAACGTCACCGAGCTCCGCGGGGCCACCAACCAGGAATTGGAGCGCCTCCCCCGGCAATCCGGTGCGGGACAGCCCCGGGCCGCCAGGGAGCTGGACGAAGCCCTTGGCGAGGCGGACCGCCTCGCCACCAGCCTGGGCGACTCGTTCGTTTCCACGGAGCATTTGCTGATCGCGCTGGTGCAGACGAAGGGGACCACCGCCCGGAACCTTCTGAGCGGACATCAGATCGACAGCGACATATTGCTCGAAGCGCTGGAGGCCGTGCGGGGCAGTCACCGGGTGACCGATCAGGAGCCGGAAGGGAAGTACCGCTCCCTCGAGAAGTACACCCACGATCTCACCCAGCAGGCTCGAGCCGGGAAGCTCGATCCGGTCATCGGTCGCGACGAGGAGATCCGCCGCGTGGTCCAAGTGTTGTCGCGGCGTACCAAGAACAACCCGGTGTTGATCGGTGAGCCCGGGGTGGGGAAGACGGCCATCGTCGAGGGATTGGCCCAGCGGATAATCGACGGCGATGTGCCCGAGTCCCTCAAGGGAAAACAGATCGTGGTGTTGGACATTGCCCTCATGCTCGCCGGGGCCAAGTTCCGCGGCGAGTTCGAGGAGCGCCTCAAGGCGGTGCTCAAGGAGATCACGAGTCAGGAAGAGCGCTTCGTCGTGTTCATCGACGAGTTGCACACCATCGTCGGCGCCGGCGCTGCGGAGGGCGCCATCGACGCGTC
>JBDHAF010000003.1:0-8511 GCA_039588255.1 Gemmatimonadota bacterium
CCCTTGGCGGTCAACACGATGATGGGAATGTGCTCGGTCGTCTGGCGGGAGCGCAGCTGGGTGATCACGCCGTAGCCATCGAGGCCGGGGAGATTGAGATCGAGCACGAGAATGTCCGGGGCGTGAATGTCCACCTGTTCGATTGCCTGGGCGCCGTCACCCGCCTCGAACACCTTGTAGCCGTCCCGCTCCAAGAGATCCCGCATCACCCGACGCAACTGGTCCTCGTCGTCGACGAGGAGCACGCGGATCCCGGCCGTGCCGTCGCCGGACCCCACTCCCGCGCCGTCGACGAGCTCGAACTCATCCGTCATCCGCCGCGACTTAACGAGGGGCTCCAGGGCGGGCATGAGGTCCACCGGTGTGCTCGCTCTTGCGAACGCCCCCGACGTTCTATCGCCGGGGGTCCCGACAGCCCCCACCTCGCCACCGCGCATCTCGTCGTCCTGCGGCATGTCGACGACCCTGAGCAACTCCTCGATCGTGGACTCGCCGCAAAGCACATGTGCCAGACCGCTGTCCCATAACGACCGCATCCCTTCCGCCATCGCTTGATCGGCGAGCTTGTCGGCCGTCGCACCGTGACTGATCAGGCGCTCCATTTCAGTCGATACCTTGAGAATCTCCAGAATCGAGAATCGGCCCCGGTATCCGGTCATAGCGCACTCGGGGCACCCCACCGCCCGATGGAGCACTTGGCCCTCAGGGATCCACTTGTGGAGCTTCTTCGCTACCGGCTCTGAGCGCTCCTCCCGGCAGCTCGTGCAGAGGGTGCGCATCAGCCGCTGAGCCACCACCCCGCGCAGAGCCGAGCCGACCTTGAAGCCTTCCACGCCGATATCGCTCAGCCGGGTGACGGCGTTGGCGGCATCGTTGGTGTGAAGCGTCGAGAGCACGAGGTGTCCGGTCAGAGAGGCCTGGATGGCGATCTGAGCCGTCTCCAGGTCACGGATCTCACCCACCAGAACCACGTCGGGGTCCTGACGCAGAATCGACCGGAGAGCGGCCCCGAAGGTGAGGCCCGCCTTTTCGTGCACCTGGACCTGCACGATCCCCTGAAGCCGGTACTCCACCGGATCCTCGACCGTGACGATGTTGACACCCTCTGACTGCACGTGGCGGATCGCTGAATACAGCGTTGTCGTCTTGCCGGAGCCCGTAGGCCCCGTCACCAGAATGACGCCGTCCCGAAACGCGAGGAGCTCCTGAATAGCACTGGCCTCCTCCTCGTTCAGGCCGAGGCCGTCCAGCGTGAGCACGGTGCGGCTCGAATCCAGGATTCGAATCACGACCTTTTCGCCCTGGGATGCCGGCAGCGTCGACACCCGAAGGTCGATGGGGACCGCGTTCACCACGACCCGTGCGCGTCCGTCCTGCGGTCGAAGCCGGTCGGCGATGTCCAGCGACGCGATGATCTTCAAGCGAGAGATCAACGGAAGTCCGGCAGCCCTGGGGATCTTCATGATCTGCCGCAGCACGCCGTCGATCCGGTACCGGACGGCGACCCCCCCTTCCTCGGGCTCGATGTGGATGTCGCTGGCCCGGGACAGAATGCCCTCGGACAAGATGAGATCCACCATCCGGACGACCGGCCGCTGGGAGGCTTCCGCCTCCGAGATCATCAGATCCTCGGGCTCCTCCTTCTCGTCCATCATCTGGATGTCGGCAGTGGATTCGCCCATGCCCTCGAGGATCCGCTCCATGACGTTCTCGGGGCGGTACAACTCGTCGAGGTGCTCCGCGATCAGCATCGGACTGGCAAGGAGGAGGCGCACCTCCCGGCCGGTGGCAAACGCCAGGGTCTTCTCGCAATCGAGGTCGAAGGGATTGGCGGTGGCGATCTCCAAGTAGGAGTCCGTGGCCCGGACGGGAAGGATGTGGTATTTACGGGCCTGGGTCTCGACGACGAGGTCCTTGGCCGCCCGCTCCATCTGGGACAGGTCCGCGATCTTCACCCGGAACTTCGTGGCCAGCGTGCCCAGGATCTCGGAGTCGGAGGCGGCCTCGGCGGCCACGACCGTCTCCCACAGGGACGCCGCGGCTTCTTTGCTGGCTCTTGCCTCTTCCAGCTTCTCTTCACCGATGAGTTGCACCAGGGTTGGCGCAAGCCACTCATCTCTAAATTGGGCCACTCTCTACTCGCTCCACATCCTCACGGGGGGTCTCCATCCCGTACATTGAAGGTAAGTCGGCCATAGCACCGGACAACCTCATTACCCGCCCCCGGAACCGGCTTCCCAGTCCACACGATGGGTCTCGGGAACCACGACCCACAGGCCGGGGGTAGGAATGCCAGGGATCCGCCGAACCGGGAAGCCGCCGGGGCCGGGGGGATCCGCACAACGACGATATTATACGAGGTTCGCTACCAGTTCCGTGATACAAGCCCCGCTCGCGCACCACCCTGGCCACCAACCGATCCGAGGCCGTTCCTCTGCCCCGCCGGGCCTGCAAATATTGAGGTGGCGGGCCTTTACGGCAACCGTGGCCGCGATGTTCATGCTCGGATGCGGCGATGTGGTGGACCCTGGTGCCCAGGTCCTTTCCACGTCGGAGCTCCTGATCCTTGCCCTGCAGACCACGGCTCCAACTCCGCCCCCGGCCAGCGTCCAGGTCGTGAACTCACAGGTCATCGCCCACTCCATTGTCCATGACGACGGGTTCAACACACCCTTCGTCACGGTAGAATTCCCGGCCAACTGCCTGGAAACACTCGACGGGCAGGCCGTGGGGGACACCGAATCGGTGCAAATCACGATCAGCCCTGCCGCCGGGCAGTATCGATTCTCCCTTGGGCCGTCCGGTCTGACGTTGCGCAGCGGGTGCGGCGCCCAGGCGCGGTTCTCCTTCAGCCGCTACGGGGATCTCAGCGTCGCCGACGCATCGTCGACCTATCTAGACCGTGCCGCCTACGCAGCGGCCCTGGATCTGTGGCGGGAGATCGGTCTCGGGCGTTGGGAGATAGTCCCCGGCTCACAACCCTCGGGCACCGATGCCGTGGAGGGCGCCATGGAAGCGAGCGGCTCGTACGTGTTGGCCGCTCCCCGATAGTCCTAACGCAGTTCCCCTTTCCCTCGGTTGGGTTCCCCGACCATATTGTCGGCCTCAGGAGCATTTCCGTTGGCAACTTTCAAACTCCAAAGCACCACCGCGGAGCATTCCGTTGAGATCGCCCCCAGCCAGACGATTGTCGTCGGCCGGGCTGTCACCACGGATTTGCCGGTATACGATCCCACCGTGTCACGGCGCCACGCCGAGCTGGTCCATGCCGGTGACGGCTTGACGGTACGGGACCTCGGTTCGAGCAACGGAACGTTCGTCAACGGGAGCCGGATCTCCGAGTCGCACGCGGCGGATGGGGACGTGGTGACGTTTGGTAAAGTCGCGTTCAACCTCACGGAGGTCTTCGAGGCCGAAGCACCACCTCATGCCGAGGCGTTCCAAGCCCCCTCCAGCGCGCCGGAGGCGACCATCATCCGCCAACTCCCCGTTCAGGAGGGGCCGGACAGCCTCGAACAGCAGGTTGCCCGACTCAGCGGAGAAGTGGATCGGACCTCGTCCGAGGGGAAGGAAGTGAACAAGCTGAGCCTCCTGCTCGACATCTCCAAGGAGCTCGCCAAGCAACAGGACGTCGACCGCTTGCTCGAGAAAGTGGTGGACATCACGTTCCAGGTCATGAGCGTGGATCGGGTCTCCATTCTCATGGTCGCCGTAGGTTCCGGCGAGCTGGTGCCGAGGACTTCACGCAACCGTCTGGGCGACCAATCGGGGAGTAAGCACGTTCCGCGGTCGATCGCACAGCGGTGCGTCGACGAGCGGCTTGCCATCCTCACGGACAACGCCGCGGCCGACGACCGCTTCAAGGGACAGTCGATCCTGATGCAGAGCGTGCGGAGCGCCATGTCCGCGCCCCTCATGGGAAGTGAGGGCACCGTCCTCGGGCTCATCTACGTCGACAACATGACCGCGACGAACTCTTTCGGCGACGAAGATCTGGAATTCCTCATCGCATTCTCCGGCATTGCCGCCGTTGCCATCGAAAACAGTCAACTCTTCGATCAGCTCGCCCGGGAAGCCGTGGTCTTGTCCAACTTCCAGCGCTATTTCGCCCCGAATCTGGTGGAGCAGATCTCGAGCGAGGAGGGCATGATCCAACTCGGTGGCGCCAAGCGCCCCGTCGTCGTGTTCTTTTCTGACATCCGCGGGTTCACGCCAATGTCGGAAACGATGAGCCCCGACGACATTGCTTCCCTTCTCACTGAGTACTTCACCGAAATGGTGGGGATCGTCTTCGAGTACGGTGGAACGCTCGACAAGTTCATGGGTGACGCCGTCATGGCGCTGTGGGGAGCGCCAGTGTCGGCCGACGACGACGCCGACCGTGCCATGCTAGCGGCCATCGAGATGATGCGCGTCCTACACGAGCTCAACGAAAAGTGGAGCGGCGAGGGGAAGCCCCATGTCGAGATCGGCATCGGCATCAATTTCGGCGAGGTCTTTGCCGGAAACATCGGCGCCGAGCAGCGCATGGAGTACACCGTGATCGGCGATGCCGTGAACGTGGCGTCACGGCTGTGCGACAAGGCGGCCGGCGGCCAGGTTATCGTCTCCGAGCCGTTCTACAACGAGCTGAAAACACCGCCAGAAGTCGAAGCGTTAGAGCCGCTGGAGTTGAAAGGGAAGTCGGATACCGTGCCGGTGTATCAGGTGAATCTGTAGGGTATCCCGGCGGTTTCCATGAGGTCCGCCACCAAACGAACCGGCAGCCCCATCACCGAGAAGTAGTCCCCCTCGATCCGCTCCACCAAGACGGCGCCAAGACCCTGGATGCCGTACGAGCCGGCCTTGTCCAACGGCTCGCCGGTCTCGACGTACGCCCGCGCAGTGTCGCGTGACATCTGCCGAATCCATACCGAAGTCACGTCACACGCCTCCAGGATCTCCTCTCCGCGCGCCAGCGCAATCGCGCTGACAACCTGATGGCAATGGCCGGCCAACGTCAGGAGCATCCGCTCCGCTTCGGCGGGTGATTGCGGCTTGCCCAGTATCGTGCCGTCGAGGACCACGATCGTGTCGGCACCGAGCACCCAACGGTCGGGATGTTTGGCACTGCCCACACACGCCTTCTCCTTCGCCAGTCGTTTGGCGTACCGTTCCGGAGCCTCGTTCGGTCGAGGCCGCTCATCGACCTCCACGGGATCCACCTCATGGGAGATACCGAGCATTTGCAGTAACTGGCGACGCCGCGGGGAGCGCGACGCCAGCAGCAGCGCCGTAGCAGTCACCGCTCGATCACCAGCGTGACGGGACCGTCGTTCACCAATTCCACCTCCATCATCGCGCCGAACTCCCCCGTCTCCACCGGCACGTCACGGTTTCCGAGCGCCGTGACAAACGCCTCGTACAGCGGAACGGCCTCGTCGGGTCCCGCCGCCCCCACGAACGATGGCCTGCGTCCGCGGGAGACATCGCCGTACAGGGTGAACTGTGACACGACCAAGACCGCTCCACCGACGTCCACAATCGAGCGATTCATCTTGTTGGCGTCATCTTCAAAAACGCGGAGCCCGACGAGCTTGTCGGCCATCCAGTCGACGGCCGCCGGGTCGTCCCCGGAAGTGAATCCCACCAGCACGAGAAGTCCCCGCCCGATGGAGCCGACGACGTTGCCGTCGATGGTAACGGAGGCGCAAGCGACCCGTTGGACGACGGCCCGCACTACTCCACGGTGACGGATTTGGCGAGGTTGCGGGGCTGATCCACGTCGCATCCACGTCTGACAGCGACGTAATACGACAGCAGTTGCAGCGGGATCACGCTGAGGACCGGTGTGAGTGAATCAACGGTCTTGGGTATGGTGACCGTGTGGTCCGCCAGGCGGGTGATCTCCTCATCTCCCTCGGTGACCACGGCGAAGACCCTAGCACGACGCGCTTTCACCTCCTGTACGTTGGAGACGATCTTCTGATACACGGCGTCGCTGGGGGCAACACAGATCACCGGCATCATTTCGTCGATCAACGCAATCGGGCCGTGCTTCATCTCGGCCGCTGGATACCCCTCGGCATGGATGTAAGAGATTTCCTTCAGCTTCAACGCCCCTTCGAGGGCGACCGGAAAGTTGTATCCCCGTCCTAGGAACAGGGCGTTCTGGGCCAACGCGTAGCTGTCCGCAAGCCGTTCGATCTCCTCTGCGCGTTCCAAGACATCGCGAATCTGCTGCGGCAGGCGATACAATGCCTTGACCATTTCTCTGCCCTGCAGGACCGACATCGATCGTAGCCTGGCGATTCGCAACGTCAAGAGTGACAGCGCAACGACCTGGCACGTGAACGCCTTCGTGCTCGCCACGCCAATCTCCGGTCCCGCGTGGATATACGTTCCCCCGTCAACCTCACGGGCGATCGTACTGCCCACCGAGTTCACGAGGCCCAGAGTTCTGGCGCCGCGCTTTTTGGCTTCCCGCAACGCGGCCAGCGTGTCCGCCGTCTCCCCACTCTGCGAGATACCGATCACCAACGTGCGGTTGTCTACCAGCGGTGTTCTGTAGCGGAACTCGGAGGCGTATTCCACCTCCGTCGGGACCCGAGCGAGGTCCTCGAGCATGTACTCGCCGATCAATGCGGCGTGCCACGACGTGCCACACGCGGTGATCACGATGCGGTCGTATTCGAGGAGCTGCTCGTCCGTCATGTCGATGCCGCCGAGCCTGGCGGATCCTTCTTCCTCCAGCAGGCGGCCGCGCATCGTGTTCGTGATGGCCTCCGGCTGCTCGAAGATCTCCTTGATCATGAAGTGCGCGTGGCCGCCGCGCTCGATCGTCTCGAGGTCCCAGTCCACCACGGACACACTCTTCTCCACCCGCGTCGAGTCGAGGTCGATGATGTGGTACTCATCCGGCGTGAGCACGGCCACTTCCCCGTCGTCCAGATACACCACGGACCGTGTGTGCTGGACGACGGCGGCGGCGTCGGACGCCACGAAGTTTTCGCCGTCACCCAATGCCAGCAGCAGAGGGGAACCCGACCGGGCGGCGACGAGCTTGTCCGGTTCGAGCGTGGAGATGACTCCCAGACCGTATGTGCCTTCCACCCGTCGAAGGGCCGCCGCCACCGCTCCCTCGAGGGAATCGGTGTACAACTCGCGGATCAAATGTGCCAGAATCTCGGTATCGGTTTCCGAGCGGAACTCATAGCCGCGCTCGGAGAGCCAACCCTGGAGCGCCGAAGCATTCTCGACGATCCCGTTGTGAACGATTGCGATGGTTCCATCGGCGTCGGTGTGGGGGTGGGCGTTGGCATCA
The DNA here is from genome assembly GCA_039588255.1 of Gemmatimonadota bacterium. Classification (GTDB taxonomy): domain Bacteria; phylum Gemmatimonadota; class Gemmatimonadetes; order Gemmatimonadales; family GWC2-71-9; genus B3T1B10. The sequence continues at coordinate 7,304 of JBDHAF010000003.1, forward strand.
GTCGGCGCCCCGTGTGTCGCCCAGCGCGTGTGTCCCAACGCCAGCGTGCCCGTGTTATTATCGGCGCGCAGCCGGCTTTCCAGCGCAGCGATCTTCCCGGCGGTCTTGTCAATCTCCAGCTTCCCGTCCCGTACAACGGCCAAGCCGGCAGAGTCATAGCCCCGGTATTCGAGGTGCTTGAGGCCCTCCATGATGAAGGGCACCGCCGCTCGACGTCCCGTATATCCAACAATTCCGCACATAGCTTTCCAGGTCTGGTTACTTCGCCAACCGAACCGCCATCAGACTCCCGATGGCCTAACCACGATCACGAACTCTCGAACGCACCCCTGGCACTTTCCACTAATTCCCGAGCACGCTCTGCAGATGGCGCTTCGGCAATCAGGCGCACGATCGGTTCGGTCCCCGAGGGTCGGACGTGGAGCCAGCTGTCCTCCCACGCCAGTCGCAGGCCATCCTGCCGATCCACCGCGGCATCCCCGAACCGGTCTTCGAGCGCCACATACGTCGCCTGCACGTCTCCACCCAGGGGAGCCTTCGCTTTCACGATGGTATAACACGGTGCCGCCTCCACCACTTGCGATACCGTGCTCCCGGTCACCGCCAACAGGTGAAGCGCCAAGGCTGCAGCCACCGGCGCGTCCCGTCCCAAGTGGAGCTCAGGCAACATGACCCCGCCGTTTCCCTCACCGCCCACGACGGCCCCTCGATTCCGCATCGCCCGGGCCACGTTTGCCTCCCCCACCGGCGCGCGCTCCGGGCGCACTCCGAATTCCCGTGCCGCGTCGTCTACAATAAGCGATGTCGAAAGGTTCACAACCACGGGGCCGGGCGTCTGCGCCAGCACCGCCCGTACCCCGAAGGCCAAGGTGTAGTCCTCGCCGATCGGCCGGCCGGTCTCGTCCGTGAGGGCGAGCCGGTCGCTGTCCGGGTCGGTCGCCATGCCCAGGTCGGCGCCGCTGCTCCGCACCAGCTCCCCCAGACCCCTCAGATTGTCCGGCACCGGCTCCGGCGGGCGGGTAAACCGGCCGTCGGTCTCCAGCTCCATCCCCACGACGCGGCACCCCAGCGATTCCAGCAAAGCGGGCATGATCATTCCCCCGACCCCCCGGGCGCAGTCGAGGGCCACGGTGAACTCGCGGCGGCGGATGCGCTCCACGTCGAGCACCGAAAGCCCGAGCACACCGTCCAGATGCCGCTCGACGGCC
>JBDHAF010000003.1:8527-78365 GCA_039588255.1 Gemmatimonadota bacterium
AGCGCAATCGCTCGCCCGTATCGGCGTCGAGAAACACACCATCCGCCCCGACGAACTTCAGCGCATTCCACTCGATGGGATTGTGGCTCGCAGTGACGATGACCCCGCCCCCGGCCCCGTAGTGCTCCACCGCCAGCTGGGCCGTCGGGGTGGGGATCATGCCGCAATCGATGACGCCACACCCCGCTCGCTCCAAGCCGGCCGCGGCGGCCTCGGCGAACATCGGTCCCGAGGTGCGGGAATCACGGGCGAGCACCACCCAACTCCCGCCCGCGTCCCTGACCAAGATCCCCATCGCCGCCGCAAATCGATTCACCAGCTCCGGCGTAAGATCCTTGCCGACGATGCCGCGGATTCCGGAAACGCTGACAATCAGCGTGTCGCTCATTTCGGTCGCGTGCTCCCTGTGTACCGTGCCGTAAGCTAGGGGTGCGAGGGGTGTATGGGCAGAGGGGCAAATGATTAGGTTGCGGTGACTCTCACCCCTACGTTCATGACGCGCACTTCCGACGACGATCTCCGGTTCGACATAGCGACCCGCACGATACACGCCGGTCAGGAACCCGACCCGACCACCGGCGCCATCATGACGCCGATCTTCCAAACATCGACATACGTGCAGCCCAAGCTCGGCGAGCACAAAGGTTTTGAATACGCGCGCACGCGGAATCCGACGCGGGACGCCCTCGAGCGCAACCTCGCGTCTCTCGAAGGCGCACGACACGGGTTTGCGTTTTCGTCGGGCATGGCGGCAACCGAGGCGATCCTCAAGCTGTTGTCGGCGGGAGATCACGTTGTGTCGGGCGAGAACCTCTACGGAGGCTCGCATCGGCTGATGGTCCAAGTGCTCGAACGCTTCGGCTTGAGCTTCACGTTCGTCGACGAGCGAGATCCGGCGAATTTCGAGCGTGCCCTCACACCCGCCACGAAGTTGGTGTACGTGGAGACGCCCACCAATCCCATGATGCGTCTGGTGGATCTCAGCGCCATCGGAGAGCTCGCCGCCGCGAAGGACCTCTTCTTCGTGGTGGACAACACTTTTGCGTCTCCGATCTTTCAACGCCCCCTCGAGCTCGGCGCCAGCATCGTGGTGCACTCCACGACCAAATTCCTCAACGGTCACAGTGATATCGTGGGCGGCGCCGTCCTCACCTCACTCGACGACGTCGCCGAGCGGCTGACGTTCTTGCAGAACGCGGCGGGGGCCGTGCCCGGACCCTTCGACTGCTGGCTCGCGTTACGCGGCACCAAGACGCTGGCCCTCCGGATGAAGCGCCACGACGAGAACGGGCGACGCATCGCCCCGTGGCTCGTGGAGCAGCCCCGCGTACGACAGGTGTACTACCCGGGCCTCCCCGACCACCCCCAATACGAGCTGGCCTGCAGGCAAATGAACGGGTTCGGTGGGATGATCTCCTTCGACATGGGATCGTTCGATGCAGCGCGGGCCGTGGTGGAGGGGACCCGGCTGTTCTCGCTGGCCGAGTCCCTCGGCGGCGTCGAGAGCATCATCGGCCACCCCGCGTCGATGACCCACGCCTCCGTGCCAACGGACATGAGGGAGTCCATGGGGCTCAGCATGGGACTGGTGCGGATTTCCGTGGGAATCGAGTGTGCCGACGACCTCCTGGCGGACCTGGAACAGGCGATGGCGGCGGGGTAAAAAATGAAACTGAGGCGCCCTGGGCGCGTACATTAGGGCACAGTAGTACCTTACTCTTCCGCGCGAACTCTCGATTTGGAGGCACACATGACCGGCGTTCCGACTGACCGCCCGCGCAAGATTCTGACCGGCATCGCTCCGGTGAGCTGGGAGCACCCGGCGGACCGGGCCGCGCTTCAGTCGCTCCGAGCCGTCCCCGGGTTCGATACGGCCGTCAGAAAAATCCTCGCATTCATCGGTGGGGAACAGGGCATCCGGCTGATCTTCCAGGCCAACGCCGTGAAGGTGGGCCCCGAGCAGTTCCCCAAGCTCCACAGCATGCTCTCCGAGGTCCAGACGACGCTCGATTGGGAAGACAAGGTGGAGCTGTACGTGTCACAGACGCCGATCGCCAATGCGATGGCGGTAGGGTTCGAGGATCCGTTCATCGTCATCCATTCGGGCACGTTGAGCCTCCTGAGCGACGACGAGCAGCGGGTCGTGCTGGCACACGAGCTGGGCCACATCATGAGCGGCCACGCGCTCTACCACACGATTCTCTACCTCATCTTGATGTTCGGGTTCACCAACCTGCCCTTTCTGGCGGGACTCGCGCTGCTCCCGATCCGCCTCGCCCTGATGGAGTGGTACCGCAAGAGCGAGCTCTCTTCGGATCGCGCCGGGCTTCTGGCGTGCCAGAGCCGGGAAGACTCCCTCCGCCTCAACATGAAGTTCGCCGGTGGCGGGCAGGCCAGCGAGATGAACCTGGACGTCTACATGGAGCAGTCAAAGGAGTACGCCGAGGGAGGCGGACCCCTGGACACGATCTACAAGATCTTGAACACCCTCGACCTGGATCATCCCTTCAGCTCGATGCGCGCAGCCGAGCTACAGAAGTGGATCGACGATGGCGATTATGATAAGATCGTGGTGGACGGCGAATTCACCCACCGTGGCACCGAGGAGGACGAGCGCCCCTTGACGGACGACATCGGCGCGGCGGCGGGGTACTATGGGCGGGAGGTCAAGGAAACGGTGGGCCAGGTAATCGACGCGGCCAAGAAAGCCGGACAGACATTCACTCAAGCATTCAAAGACGCAACGAAGCGGTGAGAGTACTTGTCGTCGGCGGTGGCGGCCGGGAGCATGCCCTCTGCTGGGCACTGTCCCCGACCGCCACCGTTTTTTGTGCCCCCGGGAACCCTGGCACCCGGGACTGCGCCACCAACCTACCCCTCGACCCCAACGATCATCCCGCCCTGCTGGACGCCATTCGGCGGGAGCATATCGATTGCACTGTGATTGGACCGGAGGCACCCCTGGCCGCCGGTGTGGTGGACACCCTTACGGCCGCCGGGCATCACGCCTTCGGCCCCACTAAGGCGGCCGCCCAAATCGAGGCGTCCAAGGCCTTCGCCAAGGACGTGATGGCCCGAGCAGGAGTGGCCACCGCTGGGTCCCAGACGTTCACGGACGAGGGCGCGGCGCTCGACTACGTCGCCACCCACGATGAACCGCTGGTGGTGAAAGCCTCGGGATTGGCCGCGGGAAAAGGAGCTGTCGTGTGCTCCTCCCGGGAGGAGGCGCGGGCCGCCGTGTCGTCCATGTTGGCGGGGCGGTTCGGCGACGCCGGGAAGGAGGTCCTCGTGGAGGACTTCCTCGAGGGCGAAGAGCTCTCACTCTTTGCGCTGACCGACGGGGAGCGGACCTTGACGCTGCCGGCGTCTCAGGACCATAAACGCTTGGAGGAAAAAGACTTAGGACCAAACACCGGCGGCATGGGAGCCTACGCGCCCGTGGGCATCGCCAGCGACACCCTCCTAGCCCGGGTAGACAAAGAGATCATCGCCCCCACCCTGCGGGAGTTGGCGGACCGGGGCGCCCCGTACCAAGGGGTCCTCTACGCCGGACTGATGATCTCCCCGGACGGCGATCCGTCGGTAGTGGAGTTCAACTGCCGCTTCGGGGATCCCGAGGCCCAGGTGGTGCTTCCCATCGCCGGTGAGGGCCTCGCAGACACCCTGTGGGGCATCGCCTCCGGCGAAGGGTGGACGCCTCGGCCCGCCACCGAGACTCGCCAGGCTGCCGTCACCACGGTGATGGCGGCGCCGGGATACCCCGAAGCGCCACGGAAGGGAGCCGTCATCAAGCTCCCGGCCGAGACACCGCCGGACACGGTGCTGTTCCACGCGGGCACGAGCGATGCCGACGGTACCCTGCGGGTATCCGGAGGTCGGGTCCTATGCGCCACCGGAACCGGGCCCGATGTCCCCGCCGCCCTGGCGGCGAGCCAGCGTCTCGTCGGGGCGGTGGAGTTCGAGGGCAAGGTGTTCCGGCGCGACATCGGGTGGCGGGAGATCGCTCGTGCCGGAGCTTCCTGAGGTCGAAACCATCGTGCGGGGGCTCTCCCCGCGGCTGGCGGGACGTCCCCTCCTGAATCCCCAGCTCTTCAAGCACGACGTCCTCCGGGGCGTCTCCGCCCAAAAGCTGCTGAACACCCTGCGCAACAACCGCGTGGCGGCGGTGACCCGGCGTGCCAAGCACGTGGTGATCCTGCTGGCCACCGGCGAGCGCATGGTGATCCAGCTGCGCATGACCGGGTCACTGATCGTGTACGATCGGCGCCTGCGACAGGACGAGAGGCGCTACGCGGTGCTCCGGGCCAGCTTGGGGAACGGAACGGTGTTGGTATTTGGCGACGTCCGACGACTGGGTACCATCTCGCTATTGGACGAAGAAGCCTGGGAGACCTATACTGCCCGCATCGGCCCCGAACCCCTGGCCGACGATTTTGACAGCCGCTATTTCATCCGACGGCTGACCGGTACCAAGCAGGCCATCAAGAAAGCGCTCATGGACCAACGACGCATTGCCGGCGTCGGAAACATCTATGCCAACGAGGCCCTGTTCCGCGCCGGGATCGACCCGTCGCGGCCGACCAATCGTCTCTCGTCCGATGAGTTCCGCCGCCTGTACCGCACGGTACGTCACGTGCTGCGACAGGCGGTTCGCGCCGGTGGCACCACGGTGCGAGACTACCGTAACGGGACGGGTGGAGAGGGATCCTACCAGCACACGCTCCTCGTATACGGTCGCGGGGGGAAGCCGTGCCGCCGGTGCCGGACGATCCTCGCCACCACGCACGCCATCGACAGACGCGCTACGACCTTCTGCTGGCGTTGCCAGTCCGTCCGTCGGTGAGCAACCGAATGCCACCAGGCCCCTCCCAACCCCGAGCCCGTCGCCCGTCGCCCGTGCCTGCGCTAGCGCTTCCCAACGCCGACCTCGACTGGTTGCGGCGACGAGTGAGCAACTTCGCCGACGATCGCCCCGGCGTTTATCGGATGATGGGCCCCGGCGGTCGCGTGATGTACGTGGGGAAGGCGAAAGCGGTTCGGAAACGACTGTTGTCGTATTTCCGCGCGCGCTATCCGGAGGACAAGGCCGCGAGAATCCTGCACGCGGCATCGGACATCGAGTGGAAGTATGTCTCCTCCGAGTTCGCCGCCTACCTCGAGGAGTTGCGAGAGATCAAGCGCTACCGCCCGGTCTTCAACGTCCGCATGAACCGAACCCGCCGGGCCGTGCTGATCAAAGTGAGCGGCGGGCCGGCACCCAAGTTGTTGGTTGGATCTCGCCCGGGCACGGAAGACGTTCGGCACTACGGGCCGTTCACCAGCGCCGAGCGGGTCCGCACCGGCGTGAAGATCCTCAACGACTTGCTCGGCTTGCGCGACTGCGCACTCGCGATGCCGATGATCTTCCCGGAACAGGGAGACCTCTTCCAACCGAGCCATAGCGCCGCGTGCATGCGTTACGACTTTGGCACCTGCTCCGGGCCCTGTGCCGGTCTCGTGAACGAGAGCGAGTATCGCCAACGCATCGAGACGACCATCGACTTTTTGGAGGGTCGCTCCCTCGCCCCCATCGACCGCGTGGTGGCCGGGATGCAGACCGCCAGCGAAGATCGGGAGTTCGAGCGCGCCGCCTGGTGGCGCGACCGGTTCGACGCCCTCGAGTGGCTGCTGCAAGCCTCCACGCAGGCTCGGAACGCCATCGAGTCGCTCAGCTTCGTGTACCACGATACCGGGTCACACGGCGACGACCGTGTGTACCTTATCCGGCGTGCGACAGTGCGCGCCGTGGCCCCCGCGCCTACGACGCCCATCGAACGGGAAGCGTTCCGGGCGGTGGTCTCGGAGCACGTGAGCCAGGAACCCAGTGACGTGCCTCTACCGATCTCGGACATGGACGAGATGCTACTCCTGCTGCGGTGGTTCAAGAGCCGCCCAGGTGCGATGCGCCGCACCGTCCCGTTGACCGACTGGCTCGACGAACGAACTCCCTAATGCTGATAGCCTTTGTCCAACTCATCGCCGGATTGACGCTGCTCGGCCTCGGCGGACGGTTTATCGTCCGTGGCGCCGTCTCCGTCGCGTTGCTCGCCAAGGTGACCACCGCCGTGGTGGGACTGACCGTCGTGGCGTTTGGCACGAGCCTTCCCGAAATGGCGGTGAGCGTGAAGGCCGCCGCAACGGGCTCTACCGACCTGGCCTACGCCAACGTGGTGGGCTCGAGCATCTTCAACGTCGCCGTGATCTTGGCCGTTGCTGCCCTCATCAGGCCGGTGCTCATTACCCGCGAAGCGCGACGGTTGGAGCACCCGGCGATGTTCATGGTGCTGGCGCTGTGCGTGTTCATGGCGTTGGACGGATTGGTGAGCCGGGCCGAGGGCGTGGTCCTCCTCGTGGGGATGGTGTTGTTCATGACGATCACGGTGGTGTGGACCCGCGTAGCAGGACCCGCAGACCACTCCGCCAGGGACTCCGAGATCGAGGGAATACACCCGGTGACGGGAGACCGCAGGCGCGCGTGGGCTCTGGGCATCGGGTACTGCGTCCTCGGAATCCTGGGATTGATGTTCGGTGCGGACCTGTTGGTGAGGGGGGCCGTAACGGTTGCGGAGTCCATGGGGGTGTCAGAGCGCATCATCGGGCTCACGGTCGTGGCCATGGGAACCAGCCTCCCCGAGCTCGCGGCGTCGGCCGTGGCCGCCATGCATGGGGAAGACGAGATCGCACTGAGCAACCTCATGGGCTCCAACATCTTCAACATCTTGGCGGTGCTCGGCGTAACGGCTTCTGTCTTTCCGGTTCCCGTGCACGCCCGGGCCACCGCCCTCGACAACTGGGTCATGCTTGCCTTTGCCGCCGCCCTCTTTCCGATCCTCTGGTCTACCAAGCGCGTCGGGAAGTGGCACGGGGCTATGCTGCTGGCGGGGTTCAGCGTCTACTTCGCCGTGCTGGTCGTGAGGGGCTAATAGGGTCGGGCCAACCAGAATCCTCGAGCTTCTACTCCAACGGCACCAACCTCGCCCGGGGCGGGATTCCCGGCTCGAGCTCCATGATGCCTACGGACGCCGGCACGCCGTTTTGGGGCGCCCCGGCCGCCCCGGGGTTCATTACCGTCACCGTCTTGTCGACGAGCCGGAGCAGTGGCTCGTGGGTATGCCCGAATACGATGATTTCCGCCTCCGGAAACGCCTCGTGGAGCACCTGCGGGTCCGGCATCCCGAACTGGTCGCCGTGGGTCACGGTGACGTAAAACCCGTCCAGCTCGAGCTTGGCCACTCGTGGGCAGCGATCGCGAATCCCGAACCCGTCGGTGTTGCCATAGACCGCCGTCACCGGGGCAAGAGCCTCGAGCTCCGTGAGGAGGTCGAGACTCCCCACATCTCCGCCGTGCAGGATCTGGTCTACCTGACTGAAGACATCGAAGACGGCGGTGGGAAGGTGACCGTGTGTGTCGGAGATGACCCCGAGACGCATTTACTCGCCGCTGTGCCAGCGCGACACGAACGTGATGTCGAGCTGCATGTGATCCACCACCCGCTGCACCACGAAGTCGACCAACTGACCTACTTCCGTCGGGCGGTGGTAGTACCCCGGAGCGGCCGGGAGCACTGTCGCGCCCGCTTCGGCCGCTGCCGTGAGGTTGCGCAGATGAACGAGCGAAAGGGGCGTCTCCCGGGGGACGAGAATCAGCGGGCGGCGTTCTTTGAGGGTCACATCGGCGGCCCGTTCGACCAGAGAGCGGCTGGTGCCGTTGGCTACTGCCGCCACCGTTCCCATCGAGCACGGGCAGATGACCATGCCCGCACTCTCCGACGAGCCCGATGCCGGCGTTGCGCCGCGGTCCTCATCGGTGAAGACGACGACGCTTGGCCACTCGCCCCCTGTCGCCGCTTTGAGCTCACTCTCCGAGGTGATTCCCGCTTCGGCATCGAGCAATCGCCACCCGTGTCGCGAGACGATGAGGTGCACGGGGACACGATGCGCGACGAGGACGTCGAGCAGGCGGATGGCGTATGGCGCGCCGGACGCGCCGGTGATGGCCAGGACCCAGGGTCGTGTCAACGACCTCTCCGATTCGGGGTCGGGATCTTGTGTGGGTGACGCACCGGCGGTTCAGGGGCGGGCTTGCCGGGGACCCCTCCGGTCGGGAAGCATCCACCTCCCGATTTGGGTTTGGGGACCGGCCACGGAATGTGAGACGGAGGTTTCGGAAGCCCTTTTCCCCCCTTGCGTGGCGGGATCGGACTCTTGCCACCGGGGACCAGGAATATACTCATAACAGCCTATCTCCTAATGCTCCTAGAAACACAATAATGCTCATGACTCCGTTCATCGTGAAGAACGCCGCGTCGAGTCGGCTCAAATCGTCCGGCCGAACGAGCTGATGTTCCCACACTAGCACCACAGCGGCGAGCCCCACCCCTACAAGATACACAATCCCGAAAGGCGTCCACAGGCCGAACGCGAGGAGCGCGAGAACGGTGATCCCATGGAGGGTCCTCGCCAGAAGGATGCTTCGGCGTCTGCCCAACAGAACTACGGCGCTCTTCAGGCCATGGTTTCGATCGAACTGTTCGTCCTGCAACGCGTAGAACATGTCGAAGCCGCCCACCCACGTGAGGACTGCGGCGGCCACGAGAGGAAGCATCCACCACGGCTCGCTCCACGCACCCGTCACCGCGATGTATCCCCCAGCCGGCGCGATCGCAAGTGAGGCGCCCAGCCAGAGGTGTGACCAGTTCGTGACACGCTTCGTGTAGCTGTACGCCAAAACCCACAGTAGCGCGAGAGGAGCCAACAGGAGACACAACTGGTTCAACAGCGCCGCAACACCGAGGAACGCCCCGCTGGAAATCACCACCGAGACACGCGCTTGGCCAACCGTCAAGTGGCGGGCCGGGAGTTCCCGCTGCCGGGTTCTCGGGTTGAGCGCGTCGAGGTCGCGGTCCACTACGCGATTGAACGCCATCGCCGCGAAGCGTGCCGCCGTAAAGGCGACGATCACCAACCCCAACTGGATCCACGTCACGGAGGCAACCCACGACGCGTAGACCACCCCCAGCAAGGCAAAGGGAAGCGCGAACACGGTGTGAGGAAGCTTCACGAGGTTCGCGTACCGCACGAGCAGCGACCCGCCTGCGATAACCTGCCCCTCGGCCGCTCGAGTATTCACGCCAGGATCGTACCGCTCACTCGCCACGCTGCGTCAGGGAGATCCCCAACGCGGACCACATGGCATCCACCTGCGCCTTCGTCTCGTCGTCCATGACGATCTTCTCCGGCCACTCCCGGTCGAATCCCTCTTCCTTCCACTTTGTCGTCGCATCGATGCCGATCTTCGATCCGTAGGTAAAAGCTCGGGAGGCGTGATCCAGCACGTCGATCGGCCCCATGGTGAACCGCGTGTCGCGCTCGGGGTCGATGTTGTTCAGGGCAACCCACCACGCCTCGTCCGGATCGCGCACGTTGACGTCCTTGTCCACCACGACGATCGCTTTCGCCAGAGACATGAGGCCCATACCCCAAAGCGCGTTCATCACCTTCCACGCTTGACCGGGATACTGCTTGTCGATACTGACGAACACGAGGTTGTGGAAGATCCCCGGGGCCGGCATGTGGTAATCCACGATCTCCGGAACCGTGAGCTTCAACAGAGGAAGGAAGATTCGCTCGGTCGCGTGTCCGAGGTAGAAATCCTCCATCGGTGGACGCCCGACGATGGTGGAGGGATACACGGGACGTTCGCGCATCGTAACCGCCGTGACGTGGACGGCGGGATAATAGTCCGCCAGCGAGTAGAACCCCGTGTGATCGCCGAACGGACCTTCGAGCACCAACGGCTCCGCGGGATCGATGTAACCCTCGATAACCACCTCGGCCTCGGCCGGGACGAGGAGGTCGCTCATCACCGCTTTGGCGAGGTGAACCGGTTTGCGACGGAGAAAGCCGGCGAAGACGTACTCGTCGAGGTGCGGCGGGAGCGGCGCCGACGCGGAATAGATGGATGCGGGATCCCCGCCGAGGGCAATCGCCACCGGCATCTTCTCTCCCCGCGCTCCCATTTCCCGCCAATGGGCAGCGCCCACCTTGTGCCGCTGCCAATGCATGGCCAACAGCGCGCGCTCCAGCACCTGGACTCGGTACATTCCCACGTTGCGCACACCGGTCTTCGGGTCGTTGGTGATGACCTGGGGAAGCGTGATGTAGGGCCCTCCGTCTCCCGGCCAGCAGGTCATGACCGGCAGCCGCGCGAGATCGACGTCCGGTCCTTTCACCACCACCTCTTGGCAGGCGGGCGTTCCCCGCACGGTCCGCGGCGGAAACTTCGCGACCTCCGCAATCGTCGGGAACATGGCGAGCTTCTCCCGCCAACCCTCCGGGACCTTCATCTGCAGCAGCTCGGTTATGCGTAATCCGACAACGTCGAGATCGTCCACTCCGAGCGCGATGCCCATGCGCCGCATCGATCCAAAGAGGTTGATGCCGACTGGGATGGTCGACGGGGACCCGTCGTTTAACACCGGTTGCTCGAAGAGCAACGCAGGTCCACCCCCGCGGCTCTTCATGCAGCGATCCGCGACTTCCGCAATCGCTCGATCGACGGAGACGGAACGTCGAACCCGGGTCAACTCGCCGGCGGCGTCGAGCTGCTTCACGAATTCACGTAGGTTGTCTGCAATCACCGGCGCACACCCCAATGGATCATGGCAATCCCGAAGCTCAGGGGCTCGTACCCGACATCGCGGAAGCCTGCGCGCCGGAACCCTTCGGCCAACTGTTCCGGTTCGGGAAAATCGAGAACGGAGCTTGGTAGGTAGCTATAAGCCGTCGTATGTTTGGACACCATCCGCCCGATACGCGGGAGGACCTGCTGAAAATAGAACAAGTACAGCGGTTTGATCGGCCAACGCCGTGGCGTTGAGAACTCGAGCACGACCAGCTTCGAGCCGGGCTTGATGACCCGAGCCATCTCGTGTAACCCACTATCGAGATCCACCAGGTTTCGCGCACCGAAACCCACCGTGCACCCATCGAACTGCGCATCCGGAAATGGCAACTGCAACGCGTCCGCTCCCACAGGCATCACGTGGTTCGCCTTGGCACGCCCCAGCTTCAGCATCGGCACAACGAAATCGGCTCCCACTACCCGGCCGTGGAAAGCCGCCTGCCCGGCGACATCGGCGGCGAGATCGAGGGTGCCGGCACAGAGATCGAGGTACGTGCCGTTGGGAGAGCCTTCCCACCCGAGTCGGGCCACGGCACGGCGCCTCCACCGCCGGTCGATGCTGAGGCTGAGCACCCGATTGAGGAGATCATAGCGAGGCGCGATGGCAGTGAACATCTCCCGCACATACGATCGCTTTTCGCTGCTGTCGGGAGTGCGATACCGGGGTTGGTCCGGCGCCATAGGCGCAAAAGATACTGGTAGGCTTGAACTTGCGACAGTGGTGCAAATTGAAACACTACGCTGGTCCCGGGGGTAGACACAGATCCGAGCAATGCGGCTTCCAGACGAGATCTCCACGACCACCGATCAAGAGGTGGTGGAATGGGCGCGACAGGGTCACGAGCGTGCCTACCGTGAGCTCGTGCGTCGCTACCAGCGCCCCGTCTTCTCGCTGATCTATCGCATGGTCCGGGATCGCGAGCGCGCCGAGGACCTGGCCCAGGAAACGTTCGTCAAGGTATTGAACGCACTCGACAGCTACCGTAGCGAGTACAAGTTCTCGTCCTGGATATTCAAAATCGCCAACAACGCGGCCATCGATCAGCTTCGGCGGAAGGAGTTGGACACGCTCTCGCTGGACGGGGCACCGGACGCGGTCACCACCGAACGTCAGGAGGGCACGTCCCTTCAACTTCCCCACGCCGGGGAGAGCCCGTTGCAGGAGCTCGAGGCGCGCGAGCTCGGCAGCCAAATCGAACAAGCGATTGCCGCTCTACGTCCGGAGTACCGTTCGTGCATCGTGCTGCGACACGTTGAAGGGTACGCGTACGAGGAAATCGCCGAGATGCTCGATCTGCCACTCGGCACCGTCAAGACATACATTCATCGCGCGCGTTCAGAGTTGCGTAACCTGTTGGAACAAACACGTCAATGAAACTCTTAGTGAAAAATTTCGTAGGGGAGGTGTGAGGAAATTGAATGACTGAAGACAACGTGACCCAGCTCACTCCCACCGAGGAAGACCCGATCGTCGATCGGTGGTTAACCTCGTTGCAGGAGTTGTCACCCAGCGTCGACTTCGAAGACGCGGTGATGGCTCGCGTGTGGGTGCCCGCTCCTCACTGGGTACAGTCCGTTCAGACTGCAACTCGCGCAATGTTCCAACGCAAGCGGTTGTGGGTGTGGGCTGGTGGCCTCGCCGCCTCGTCCGCCGCATCCATAGCCGTCATCATCACGCTGATGGTCTCCCGTTGGGTTCAGGTTGAAACAGCATGGTCCACGTTTGTCCACGGCTTCGTGTTGGAAGCGTGGCGAGCCAGTGTCTCGCTCATCGGCCAAACGGTCGCTACGACAATGGCGATTCGGGAGATGTGGGGCTTGACCGGCACCGTCGTGTTGTTCGCGTCGCTTGCCGGCACGGCGGTGACCGTGTGCAGTGCGTGGGGCCTATACAGATTACTTACGAGTTTTGATACCGAGAGGATTTCGTTCCATGCGAGTCGCTAGATGGATGCCCGTGCTGGCTCTCGCCGCGGCAACGGGCTTGGTCACTGCGCCGATTGTGGCCCAGCAGAAAGCCGTCGTTGCCCATTCCGTTTCTGTTTCTGACGACGGCTCGACGCTCGAGCTGGAGTTGACGGACGGCGAACGCATCACGTTTGAGTTTGCGAACGGCACGCTGCGCATCAACGGACAACCCGCAGTGTCGTTCAAGGCCGGCAGCGAGTTCGAATCCTCATGGAAGAATCTGCTCTCGCACAGCGGATCACTGAGTTCGGCGGAGTTGATCGAAGCCCTCGAGGGTTGGCAGCTGGAGGGTTTGGAGGAGATGGGGCGGGAGCTCGGTACGGCGTTGGAGGCCACGCTCAGCAACCTGGACGTGGTGATTGCGAGCGCCGTTGGCGCCGCAGAGGCCGAACTGGCCGAACTGGCCGAACTGGAGGCCACGGAGGTTGCATTGGCCATTGAGGAGGCCCGGCTGGTACAGGAAGAAGCGCGTCTTGCACAAGAGCTGGTGATCGATCTCAACCGCCTCACGGGCGACCGCAGCGTGCTGGAGCGTGTCGACGAGTTACGCAGCAGCTACGGCGACGATCTGGGCAACGTGGGGATCCAAGTCGAGAACGGCCGTGTGCACGTGGGAGATCTCACCATTGGTCGCGGTCAGGTTTTCAAAGGCAACCTCGCGGTGCTTTCCGGAGACGTGTCCGTCTACGGAACCGTCGACGGCAACCTCGCCGCGCTGAACGGTGATGTCATCCTGCACAACAACGCGCGGATCGAGGGAGACGTCATCGCCTTGAACGGCCGGGTCACCCGGGGAGGCGGTCACGTGGCAGGACGGGTTCGCTCGGTGAGCAGCCTCGGCGTCACGCCGCCGCGCGCCAGGGCCGCACCCGCCGCGCCGTCCGCGCCGACGCGCATTTACGTGAACCAGGGGTCAGGCTTCGAGGGCATCGGCCAGGGCATCGCCACGTTAATGGGCTTCTTCATCGCCCTGGCATGCATCGGCTTCGGTATGAACTTCTTCATGCCGCGGCAGCTCGAGGTCGTTTCGGAAACGGTGTCGGACTCGTTCGGCAGGTCCTTCATGGCCGGCTTGTTCGCCCAACCGTTGTTGCTCCCGTTGTGGGCCATGCTGGTCGCCGGGCTCGCGATCACGATCGTGGGTATTCCCGCGGCGGTCATCGTCGCCCTTGGCCTCCCGCTCGCGGTCGTTGGGGCGGCCGTCACGGGCTACCTCGCGGCGGCCAAGTCGGTGGGTAATTCCTTCTTGACGCGCAGAATGGCTCAGGGGCATTCGGTGGTCGTGACGCCATACCGCTCCACGATCTACGGATTGGTCGGAATGCTCGCCGTCTGGGCGCCTGCGGTCGCGTTGAGCTGGATTCCCCTCGTCGGCCAACTCCTGCTGACCCTCGCCTTCGCCGCCACGTGGGTCATGGCGACGGCCGGAGTGGGCGCCGCCATTCTCTCGCGGGCCGGGCTACGCGCCACGTTCGCCGGGAGTCGTCGGCAACCCGCGCTGACAGACGAGCACTATTGGCCGATGGACGCCTCGAATTTCACGCCGGCTCGGCGCGGTCGCCCAAGGAAATGATCTCCCGTTCACGGCGGTTCGCTCTTCCGCTGGGCCTCGTTCTCGTGACGATGGCAACACAGACCGAGGCCCAGACCGACCGCAACTACCGAACGCTTTCTACCTCACGACAAATCGTCGAAGAAGAGGACATCACCATCCTGGTGCGTTTCGCCCTGGGGCACTTTACGCTGGGGAGAGACCAGGGTGGTGCCCTGTACCGGAGCCGGTTGAGATACGACGAAGATCTCTTCGAGCCCGTTCAACGCTACGATCGCGAGCGCCGAACGCTGGAGATCAGGCTGGAAGGACAGGAGGGGCGCGATTTCAAAGGGCGCGAACTGAAGGACCTGGATCAGCGACTCGACATGGCCGTATCCCCGTCCGTGCCGGCACGGATCGACTTGGAGTTCGGCGTGGTGAGCGCCGATCTCGATCTCGGCGGAATCTCGCTCATCGAGGTGGATGTGAAGACCGGCGCCAGCGAGAGCGTGTTGCGCTTCAGCCGCCCGACGACCGCGCCGTGCGAACGCCTCCACGTCGTCGTGGGAGCCGCGAAGTTCGAAGCGGAGAACCTCGGCAACGCCAACTGCCAGACCATGCAATTCGAAGGCGCCGCCGGTGCGTTCATGCTGGACTTTACCGGAGAGTGGCAACACGGGGGAGAGACAGCGGCCAAGATCAAGCTCGGCGTCGGGTCGCTGACGGTGCGATTCCCGGCCCACCTCGGCGTCGCGATTTCGCTGGACCGCTTCCTGGCCACGTTCGAACGATCCGGATTCGTGAAGCGCGGCGATGTCTTCTACTCGAGCAACTATGACAGCGCGGCGGCAACGCTGCGTCTCGATATCGACGCTGCATTCGGAGACATCAATGTCGTGTGGGTGCCGCGCTGATCGACAGGGCGGGTCACACGATCGGCAGTTGAATGCTTTTTCCCCCGACCTTTCGCCGGACCTCTTGCACGATTTCCTGAAACGCCTTGGCGGCGGCTGACTCGGGCTCGCCCACCACGATCGGCGTCCCCTGATCGGCGAGGTCGGTCATGCCCGCCTGGAGCGGTATCTGGCCCAGGAGAGGCACCCCCAATTCGCTGGCGAGCTTCTCACCGCCACCCGAGGAGAAGATCGGGATGCGCTCACCCGACGGCGCCAGGAAGTAGCTCATATTCTCGATGACGCCGAGCACCGGGACATTGACCTTTTCGAACATCTTGGCGCCTCGTAGCCCGTCCCCGATCGCGACTTCCTGAGGGGTAGTGACGATCAGGGCGCCCCGCACCTGCACACTCTGCACGAGCGAGAGCTGGGCATCGCCGGTTCCAGGCGGCAGGTCCACGAGGAAATAGTCGAGACGGCCCCAATCCACGTCCCGGAGGAACTGCTGCAGGATCTTCTGGATGATGGGACCCCGCCAGATGGCCGGCGCGTCGCGCTCGATCATGAGCCCCAGCGACATCACCTTGACCCCGTGTGCCTCGAGGGGAACGATCTTCTGGCTCTCCACCGTGGGCTGGTCGGTGGCCCCGAACATCCGCGGGATGTTCGGGCCGTAGATGTCCCCGTCCATGAGGCCCACGGAGAGCCCCTGCTGTGCCAGCGAGACCGCCAGGTTGGCCGCCACCGTCGACTTCCCCACCCCTCCCTTGCCACTCGACACGGCCACGATGTGACCGAGCTGGGGAAGCTCCACGGGCTGAGGCGGCGGCGGGACGCTGCCCGGCTGGGCCTGGGCGTGGCTCTGCTGGGCCCCCGCCGGCCCGGCGGGCTCCATGACCTTGACCTTGACCTCCGAGACACCCTCCACATCCCGGACTGCGCCCCGGACTTCCCGGACGAGGGTGGCCGGATCGTCACGTCCCAAAACGAAGGTGAACGACACTCGGCCGTCATCACCGACGGTGAGATCCTGAACCATTCCGGCGGAGATCACGTCGTTGTCCACCCTGGAGTTCCGGACGTTGGTGAGAGCACCAGCGATTCGAGCTTCGAGATTGTTCGGCATACGGATCTATCGCTTCGATGTAGGACGTCAGTCGTGTGTGAGGTGGTGTTCGGCAGTGCAGAGAATCTTAATCGGTCTCCGCGAGCGTGGTCCGGGCAACCTCCAAGACCCTCTCCTGGACCTCGCTGAGCGAGCCCGCTAGGGAGGCCCCCGCCGCCCTCCGGTGTCCGCCGCCCCCGAACTGCTCCGCCAGCGAGGCCACGTTGACACGCCCCATGGACCGGAATGAGACCTTGACCCGCCCGTTTGCCAGCCGACGGAAAAGCAGGGCCAGCCGCACACCCTGGATCGACCGGGGCAGCTCGACCACACCCTCGAGGTGCTCCGCGGCGAGGCCGTGCCGCTCGAGGGCCCCAGGGGGCACGGTCACCCACGCCAGGCCCAGTTCGGGCTCGACCACCAGGGTGTCGGCCACCTCCCCCACGAGCCGCACCCGACCTTCCGGGTCGCTGGCGTAGACCTCGCGATAGATCTCTTCGGGATCGAGCCCCTGGTCCAGCAAATCCGCTGCGACGCGTAAGGTCCGCGGTGTGGTGTTGCTGTAGCGGAACCCCCCCGTGTCCGTAAGGATCGCCACGTAGAGCGCCTTGGCGGCCCCCGCGGTCACGTCCCACCCCACGGCCCTGGCGAAGTCGTAGACGAGCTCTCCCGTGGCACAGGCGTCCGCATCCACCATGCGCGGGCCCGACGGCAGATCCCCGTCGCTCAGGTGGTGGTCAATGCACGCCACCGGGATTCCCCGCTCGGCAATGCGGGGCCCCAGCTGTCCCAGTCGACCGAGGTCGGAGATGTCCAGCACCACCACGGCGTCGGCCCTGTCGAGGTGGCGCACGGCCTGCGCCGTCTTGTCCGCCTCCCTGATGCCCTCGAGGAGAAAGCTATACCGCTCCGGAAACGGCGTGGGATTCGTGATCACCGCCCGGACGCCGGCCTTGGTGAGGAGCCGCCACAGCGCGACCTCACTCCCGGCTCCGTCTCCATCGGCGTTCACATGGGTCGTGATAGCAACCCGCGAACCCGGTTGGAGAAGCTCCACCACCTTACGGGCCGCCTTGGTGCGCTGCGCAATGGCGCGGACCGCGGATTTCTTCGCTCGGGCTGTAGCCATCGAGGCAAGATACAAGCTTCACATGGCAATGCGAACGTGGCGAACTCCGGGTGCGGGCAAGTGTAGCAGGGAGATGCTGCGGCACCACCCTTGCTGCGTAGCCCCCAAACGTCCATCTTCCCGCACTTCTGATTCCCGTTTTCGGAGAACTCATGGAAGCACTCGAACAAATCGTCAGTGCCGTCAAGGATTTTCTCAACGGCTTCGGCGTTCCCCTGATGGGCGAGAAGGTCCCGCTGAAGGTCATCGCGTTGCTTGGAACCGGCATCTTCCTCACCGTGCGCTTGGGATTCGTCCAACTCCGGAAACTCGGTCACGGGTTTGCCGTCACCAGCGGGATGTACGACGACCCCAACGAGCCGGGAGACGTGTCTCACTTCCAGGCGCTCACCACCGCGCTGTCCGCCACCGTGGGCATTGGCAACATCGCGGGGGCCGCGTGGGCAATCCACTACGGCGGACCTGGCGCACTGTTCTGGATGTGGATGACGGCGTTCCTGGGAATGGCCACGAAGTTTTCCGAGGTCACCCTCGCCCAGCGCTTCCGCAGCGTGGAGCGGCCGGAGGGCGCCCACCGCTGGGAGGGCACTGTCTCCGGCGGCCCCATGTACTACATCGAGCGGGGGATGGGCGCCGCGTGGAAGCCCCTTGCGGTCTTCTTCGCCATCATGTTGGGAACCACGGCGTTCTTGACGGGAAACGCTGTGCAGGCCAACACACTGGCCGACACCATGCAGTCGAGCTTCGGCGTCCCCAACCTCGTCACCGGTCTCGTGGCGTGCGCCATCATCGCCGCGGTGATCATCGGAGGCATCACCAGAATCGGGAAGGTCACCGGATTCCTGGCGCCCATCATGGCCGCGATCTACGTCGCCGGGGCCATGACCATCATCCTGCTGAATTGGCAGCAGCTGCTTCCGAGTTTCGGGCTCGTCTTCCGGGAAGCGTTCAGTCCGTCCGCGGGAGTCGCCGGGACCGGCATCGGGGCGATCCTGGTGACGATGAACTGGGGCGTGGACCGGGGCCTCTTCTCGAATGAAGCCGGACAGGGATCGGCTCCCATCGCCCACGCGGCGGCCAAGACGGACGAGCCCGTTTCCGAGGGCGTCGTGGGACTCGTCGAGCCCTTCATCGACACGATCGTCATCGTGACCATGACCGCCCTCGTGATCGTGATGACCGGGACGTGGGACGACAAAGTCCCATCGGAACTCACCATGGACGGGGGAGACATCACGTACGTCATCGACCACGGCGATGGGACGTCCGAAGAAGGTGACGCACCGAACCAGATCCGCGTCGAAAACGGGACCCAGTCGATCACCGCGGGACAGCCGGGGTTCGCCTGGCACGATGTCATCGTCGAGACGTTCTTCGTCGACGAGGAGCAGACGATTCCCTTCACCGGCACCATCAATCCCGGTACCGACGCCGTGAGCGACGACGGGACCACGTACGCGATCCTCTACGCGGATTCACCAGAGGGAGGTGCCCCCCTCACCATGCTGGCGTTCCGCCGGGGATTGTCGAAGATCGGCGATTTTGGCCACTACATCGTGCTGCTTTCCGTCCTGCTGTTCGGCATCTCCACGGCGATCGCGTGGAGTTACTACGGCGATCGATGCGCCACATACCTTTGGGGACCGAACGCGGTGTTGCCGTACAAGGTGGTGTACATCCTGATGCACCTTGGAGGCGCGTTGGTTGCGGCCAACATCGCGTGGGACCTGGGTGACATCTTCCTCAGCATCGTCATTCTCCCGAACCTCCTCGCCCTCCTTCTGCTGTCCGGCAAGGTGCGTGAGATGATGGACGGTTATTTCGAGCGGAAGCCGTGGGTGGAGAACGCGGAAGCGCGACGGAAGTGGAAGGAAGAACAGCGGCTGAGTAAACAGTAAACGAAGAAACCCGTCCAGCGATCAAGCGCCGGCCCTCGATGAGGACCGGCGCTTGATCGTTATCCACGGCTCACTGCGCACGCCATCACACCGAATAGTTGGGTGCCTCCTTGGTGAGCACCACATCGTGCGGGTGGGACTCCCGAAGGCCGGCCACCGTGATCTGCGCGAATTCACTCTCGCACCGTAGCTCCTCCACCGTCGCGGCACCGCAATATCCCATGCCACTCCGAATCCCACCTGCGATCTGGAAGATCACATCACCGACAGGCCCTCGATACGGAACGCGCCCCTCGATGCCCTCAGGCACCAACTTCTGTGCTGCGGATTCTCCCTCCTGGAAGTACCGATCCGCCGAGCCTTCCTGCATCGCCGACAACGACCCCATGCCGCGAATGGTCTTGAAGCGACGTCCTTCCAGCAGGAAGCTCTCACCCGGACTCTCCTCGGTACCGGCGAACATCGATCCCAACATCACGGAGGAAGCTCCAGCCGCGAGGGCCTTCACCGCATCGCCGGAGTACTTGACGCCTCCGTCGGCGATCACGGGAATTTCCCCAGCCGCCTGAACGGCATCGACGATTGCCGTGAGTTGTGGAACTCCCACACCGGTCACCACTCGCGTCGTGCAGATGGAACCCGGGCCCACGCCGACCTTCACGGCGTCGACGCCCCGTTCCACAAGCGCCTTCGTGCCGTCGAAAGTCGCCACGTTCCCTCCCACCAGCTGCGCATCCGGATACAACTGACGCAAACGGTCGACCGTATCAAGGACTCCCTGCGAGTGTCCGTGTGCGGAGTCCACCACCAACACGTCCACGCCCGCATCGATCAGGGCCTTGGCCCGATCGGTGGTTTCTCCGCTCACGCCTACGGCCGCAGCAACAACCAGGCGGCCGTGCTCGTCCTTGTTGGAGCTGGGGTACTGTCGACGCTTGAAGATGTCCTTGACCGTTATCAAGCCGCGGAGGGCGCCGTCGTCTGCCAAAACCGGGAGCTTCTCGATGCGATGCTCACCGAGGATTTTTTCGGCTTCGTCGAGCGTCGTTCCGACCGGTGCCGTGACGAGTGCTTCTTTGGTCATCGCCTCCGAGATCGGTCGATCGAGGTTCGTCTCGAACTGTAGATCGCGATTCGTGATGATCCCAACGAGTCGACCGCCGTTATCGACGATGGGGACGCCTGATATCTTGAACCGGGCCATGAGTTCGTTCGCCTCACGAATCGAACGGTCCGGCCCCAGCGTGATGGGATCGAGGATCATGCCGCTCTCGGAGCGCTTCACCTGGTCGACTTCAGCGGATTGTCGATCGATGGGCATGTTCTTGTGGATCACACCGATCCCGCCCGCCCGAGCTACGGCGATTGCCATCTCGGATTCGGTCACCGTGTCCATGGCCGCAGAGACGACCGGTATGTTCAACGGAACCGATCGTGTGAAACGACTGGAGATATCGACGTCACGAGGATGTACGGTCGCTTGACGCGGGACGAGGATCACATCATCGAAAGTCAGCGCGTGGCCTGATCGAAATCTGCCCATCGTACCGTCCTTATACGCAAAAACCCGCCGCGCAATCTGCCCGGCGGGTTCGCTGGTTCCACGTTCGTGTTTCCATGGCAGAAGGTACCATGGCGCTAATCAGCGGTCAAGCGGTCTCCTTGCCGTCGTCATCCGCCGACGATTCGGCGTTATCCTCCTCTTTCCCCTCCGTGCCCTCTTTCTCCTGCGTGTCGCTCGCTTTCTTGTCACTGGAGCCCTTCTTGGTGATGCTCTGGATCGGGGCCTGAAGCTCGTCGACCACGGTCTTTCCCGCATCTGCTATCCCCTGCATGACCTTCCCGGCAGCATCGAACACGTCACGCGTCCCCTTGATGGCGGAGACCGAAACGCGACCGGCACGCAGGGTGTCCTCCACGCGGTCGGCGATTTTCTCGAGTGTCGACGGCTGGCCCGATCGATTGCCGAACTTGGACTCGAGGAAATCGATATAGTCCAGAACTTGATAGGCTTTGTCGTTCGGCAGACTGTCGAGCCGGCGGAGGATTCTTTCTCTCAACAATTCATCCATTCAACACCTCAGCGCTCACGGACAGACATCTCAAGCAACTCCACCACCGGGTTTCCCAAGTACCGGTCGCGACCAACTCGAACCCGAACGAGCACCACGAGCTGCGCCAACGGTGACAGTCGTTCGATCGCTTCACTCTGTTCGTCGTTCACCATCACGTACACAAAACCAGCTTCCGGTACCGGCCCGCGCGCCAGCATGTAGCGTTGCCCTTCCGGGAGCTCCCGGCGCAAACCATCGCTGGTCTGGACGGCGAGCAACTGCACGGTCCACTGGAGCACTCGTCCTTCGAACACCTCGGGTTGGGCTCGTACTTCGGCACCGCTCACCCCAACCAACACGTCGGTCGAAACCGGTCCTAGGTCGCTCTCGTGCACCCACCCTTCGGTGCGAACGCGTACCCACTCGCCCGAGCGCGCCAAGATGGTGAGCGACGCATCTCCCCCCAGCACGGCCGTGGTGTCGCCACTCGGCACCGCCCTCATCGCTGCGGCGCCTCGGGTCACGGCCCGGTCGATGGCCGGCCGGCCTTGGGAGCCCGCTTGGCTCGCCGGCGTCGACGTGCCGCCTCCCTCCGGCGCCGCGGGAACCACAGGGGCTGGCTGGTCGGCGTTCTCCAGCGAACGCCCCCACATCCAGCCCGTGCGCCGGACCCGAAGCCACTCACCCCGGCCCTCCACTCCTTGGAGCCAAAACCCGGTGCTCAACCTCGCCAGGACACGACCGTTCGGCTGAACCCTCAGATTTTCGCCGGATCCGGCGCTCACCTCATAATTGAACTCGCCGCTGTCGATAGGGCGAAGCGATTGCCGCCAGATCCATCCTTCGAGGGTGACCTCGACCCAACCCGAGCGTACTTCGCCTCCGCGGAGCTCGGCCCCCTCGTTCACCGACGCGAGCAGCCGTCCGTCGGGGCCCGGATCGCGGCGAAAGTTCTCCCGCCGAGTGACGCGGTATTGATCCTGAGCTTGGGCCGTCTGCGACGGAACGAACGCCAGAGACGCGGCTGCCAAGAGGCAAGCTGGAAGCCCTGCTAGGAGGTGGCTAGATTGCGGCATCGTTATTGCTTTAGATCATTCTAGGAAGCGGGTTTACGCATGTCAAAGGCTGCCGGAGGGCGGTCCGGACCAACCGTCCTGATCGTGTTGGACGGATGGGGATACCGAACCCAATCCGACGGAAACGCCATAGCCCTCGGCCGGACTCCGGTGTGGGATCGTCTCATCCGCAAGGCTCCCTTCACATTGCTCGAGGCGTCCGGCGAAGCCGTTGGCCTGCCCTCCGGCCAAATGGGCAACAGTGAGGTTGGCCACCTGAACCTTGGGGCAGGCCGAGTGGTGCCGCAAGACATCGTTCGCATATCCACCGCCATCAGGTCCGGCGAATTCTATCAAATCCCGGAACTGGTGGACCTCTGCCACAGTGTTCGCCGGCGTGATGGCACGCTGCATCTGTGGGGCCTCATCGGGACCGGCGGCGTCCACGCCATCGACGAGCACCTGGTGGGCGCCATGGAGCTGGCCCGGCGCCACGGGGTGCGCCGGGTGGCGATCCACGGCTTCCTCGACGGCCGGGACAGTCCTCCCAAGTCGGCTGCGGGCTTCATGGCTGAAGTGGTCGACGCCGCCGCATCCCATTCGGGAGGCGACACCCAATGTCTCATCGCGACGGCCACCGGTCGGTACCACGCCATGGACCGCGACCGACGCTGGGATCGCACCAAGTTGGCGTACGACGCCATGGTGCACGGTGCCGGTCATGCCGTCGAGGACCCCGTCAGCGGCATCACCGCGGCGTACGAGCGCGGTGAAACAGACGAATTCATCAAACCTCTCGTGGTCCAAGCGGAGGGCCGACCCGCGGCGGTGATACGCGACGGAGACGGCGTGTTCTGCTTCAACTTTCGGGCCGACCGCATGCGTCAGATCGTACGAGCGATGGTCATCGAAGGATTCGACGGTTTTGATGTGACCGATCGCCCCGCCATCTCCCTTGCGACGATGACGGTGTACGACGAGACGCTCCCCGTCCCCGCGGCCTTCCCGCCACAGACCATGTCACGCATTCTCGCCGAGGTGATATCCGACGCCGGGCTCGCCCAGTTCCGGACGGCGGAGACGGAGAAATACGCCCACGTGACGTACTTCTTCAACTCGGGGGTCGAGGTCCCGTTCAAGGGCGAGGAACGCGACCTCGTCGACTCCCAACGCGTGGCAACCTATGACCTCAAGCCCGAGATGAGTGCCGCGGGCATCACGGACGTCCTCTGTCAGGCTATCGAAGGCGGGCACTACGACTTCGTTCTGTGCAACTACGCCAACGGGGACATGGTGGGGCACACCGGGGTAATAGAGGCGACGGTGAAAGCGGTCGAGACTGTCGACGCCTGTGTGGAGCGGGCCCTGGGGTCGGTCGAAAAGGTGGGTGGAACGGCCATGATCACGGCAGACCATGGCAACTGCGAAGTCATGATCGACCCGGGGACCGGCGGCGCGCACACGGCGCACACCACCAACCCGGTACCGTTCGTGATGCTGGGCGATGACAGGACGCGACAACTCCGGTCCGGTGGTGCACTTTGCGACGTCGGGCCCACCGTCTTGGGGCTCTTGGGACTGGAAAAACCATCCGACATGACTGGGCAGGATCTTCGGGAGGGAGTGGAGTAATGGTGAGACGTTTGCTTGCCGGGGCGGTCGCGTGCATGGCCATCCTTCAGACAACAGCGGCGGCGGCGCAGGTCGGCCACCTGCCGGAGAGCTCACCATACCGGGATATGCGCGTCAAGCAGGCCCTGGTTTTCTACGGCGGCTACCTGACCGGCGGGGAGGGGAGTGCCGGGGTGGGGCCCACCGACGGACCCCTCGCAGGCGCCCGGTGGGAGATAACCGTGGGGGCGCCCAGCATCCTCTTTCTGGGAGTGTCCGCCGCCAACCTGGATCGACTCCTCATCAACCCCGACAACCCTCCCGAGACGCGGACGCTGGGGACCGCGAAGCAGACGATCGTCATGCTGGACGGGGGCTTGAATTTCGTGCTGACGGGACGAAAGACCTGGAAGGGCTTCGCGCCGTACGTCGGCGTCGGGATGGGCATGGCCTTCGGTGGCTCCGTTCCCGAGGACTCGTCCGGGTTCAACTTCAAGTCGAAATTCCACATCGGTCCGGCGCTTGGGGTCCGCATTCATCCGAGCCCCCGGTTTCACTTTCGGGTCGAATGGCGCGGCATTTTTTGGAAGCTCAGCTATCCCCCGCGTTTCTTCACCCCCCCGGCGAACGCCCCTGGGAGCGGCCCCGTGCTGAACCCCCTGATCGAGACCGACAGTGATTGGGTGTTCCACCCTACCCTGGTGCTTGGCATCGCCTACACGTTGAGACGTTAGCCAGGTGCAAGGGCTCTGAAGCCGAGCTAGTTTATAAATCGTGGCCACCGTACATCTCACCCGAACGGTCCAGTTCAGTGCGTCGCACCGGTACTTTCGTCCGGAGTGGAGCGAGGAACGAAACCGTGAGATGTTCGGCGCGTGCACCAATGCGCCGGGGCATGGCCACAACTATGTCTGTACGGTGACCGTTGCCGGGCCACTCGCAGACGATACGTCCATGGTGTTGGATTTGGATGTTTTCGACCGCATCCTGCACGAGGAAATCGTCCAGCGGCTGGATCACGAGCATATCAACAGCGCAGAACCGGAGTTCGCGTACGGACGAACCGTACCCACCGTCGAGGCGCTGGCGGTTTTTCTGTGGCGGTGCGTCCAAGCACGGCTCCCGGCGGGCGTGCAGCTGCAACGAGTCCGTGTGCAGGAGAATCCCGAGCTCTCCGCCGAATACTTCGGTCAGCAATAGGAGGCATTGGTGAATCAAGCGGCTGCGGCCGAATCATTGAGGGGCGCCGTCCTAGCCGGCGGCGCCGCCAGCCGCTTCGGCGGAAGGCCGAAGGGGCTGGAGAAGGTGAACGGCGAGCGGATCATCGATCGCGTGGTTCAGACCATGCGCGACGCCGTCGGCGAAGCCCCTCTTCTGGTAGCCAACGCCGACGAGGCAAATGCGTGGGTTCCCGGACTCGTCGTGGCGAAGGACCTCGTTCCCAATTGCGGCAGCCTCGGCGGCATCTATTCGGTAGTCGCCAGGAGTCCCGATCCCGTGCTCATCGTGGCGTGGGACATGCCGTTTCTCAATGTGGAACTCCTCAAGGCACTGATCGCCGGCGCCGGCGACTTCGACGTGTATCTCCCGGAGAGCCCTGGACCCCTGGGTCACGAACCGCTTTGCGGTGTCTACAGACCATCGTGTGCCGAACCAATCAGGGCCGCATTAGACCAAGAGGACTTCCATACATCGAGCTTCCACGATCAGATCAGTGTCGGAACACTTGCGCGTACAGAGGTCGAGAGGTGCGGAGATCCGGAGCTATTGTTCTTCAATGTGAACTCCCCCAACGATGTGCCAAAGGCTGAACAACTGTGGAAAAGCCAATCCGCTTGATATCTGTTGTTGGAAAGAAGAACTCGGGAAAGACTACGCTCGTCGTGGCGCTGGCCTCCGAGTATGCCAGGCGCGGCAAGATCGTAGGTACGCTCAAACACGGCACGCATCCAGCCAGACTCGACACCGACGGTACCGACACCTGGCGCCACATGAACGAAGGGTTGGCGGAGCGCGTGTTGCTCGAGTCTGCGGAATCGCGAGTCATGTTTCAGCGATTGGAACAGGAGGCCGACCCGGTCACGCTTGCACGTCAGTACATGCAGGGAACCGATATCGTCATCGCCGAAGGGTTCACGAGGCATCCGATTCCCAAGATCGAGGTGTTCCGAAGAGAAGAGCACGACGAGCCACACTTCAACCCATCACACCCGCAGGCTGGGCAGTGGATTGCGATGGTGACCGACTACGAGACCGTCGACTATCCGTTTCCAACCTTCCGGTTTTCCGATACCGCCTGGTTGGTGACGCTGTCGAAATTGGCTCGGAGCAAGGCCATGGTCATCGAGGAGTAACTGGTGCAGACACCGGATTCCGCCGCAGTTAGCATCCTCACGCACACTTCCCGGCTTCCCAGCGAACACGTCCAAGTACGCCGTGCGTTGGACCGGGTGCTCGCAGACGACATCGTGAGCCCCGTGAACCTCCCGCACTGGGACAACTCTGCCATGGACGGCTACGCGGTACCGTCCTCCGACGTGACCGGAGCTCCACCACACGAGTTGGATATCATCGAAGAGATTCCCGCAGGGACTTTTCCGACCAAGGTGGTTGGCGCCGGACAGTGCGCCAGGATCTTCACGGGAGCACCGACTCCGCAAGGCAGCGACTGCGTTATACGCCAGGAGGATACCACCCGCCTGAGCGAGACACGCGTTCGCATAGACAACGTTCGCGACGTGGGCCGCAATGTCCGCCCGTTGGGCGAGGACGTCCGCCGAGGCGACACGGTGCTGCGGGAAGGCACACCGCTCGGTCCGGCCCAACTCGGCGTTCTCGCGTCCGTGGCCTGCTTCGACGTACCGGTGTACCGCAAACCGGTCGTCGCGATACTGGGCTCGGGAGATGAGATCGCCGACGTCGACGAGCGCGATGCGATCGTAGACGGACGAAAGATCGCATCCTCGAACACCTACACGTTGACCGCACTGGTCGAGCGAGCCGGTGGCGACGCGTTGAACCTCGGCATCGCGAAGGACGACCCGAACGAACTCCGGTCCCGCTTGCTCGACGCCGAGCCGGCAGACTTGGTCGTGACGACGGCGGGCATCAGCGTGGGTGAACACGACTATCTCCACCAGGTTTTGGAAGAGCTTCGGATCGATAAGAAGTTTTGGCGTATTCAGATGCGCCCGGGAGCACCCGTAGGCTTTGGGTTGATCGGTGAGGTCGGGGGGCTTCCGTGGATCGGTCTCCCTGGAAACCCGGTGAGCACCATGGTGACGTTCGAGCTCTTCGTGCGCCCGGCGATCCGCAAGATGCTGGGTTATACGGCGGTGTTCCGCCGCCCCACACCGGTAGTGGTTGGCGAACCCATCACGTTGGGCCCGTCACTGCGCCACTTCCTGAGAGTCAAGTTGACGGGAGAGCCCGGGGGGCTGACCGCTCACCTCACGGGACCACAGGGCTCCGGCATTCTCAGCTCGATGGTGCACGCCGACGCCCTCATGATCGTTCCCGAGGACAAGCCGCAAGTTTGCGTCGGCGAGATCCTGAACGCGATCGTGCTGGACAGCAGCCGGCATGTGGAGGAGTGTCCGTGGTAGGGTGAGCGGCGAGCAGTGAGCAGTAGCTCAACAAGAGGGTAGCGCGCCGTTTGTCCCTGCAGCGCACGTCGGTTGGGGAAAAGCGGAGCTCGCCGTTTGCCCCTGCAGCGCGCGTCAGTTCTTAGGAAGCTTGCACAAGCCTTGCTCTGATGCAAACTGCAGCCCGTGAAAGGGGCAAATGGCGTGCGACGCTACCCCGGTAACCTGCGGCGCGCGTAAGGGACGAACGGTGTGCTTCAAGTCACGCGGTAATGCTTGGCGCTCACATTCGCTTGTACACCGGTCCGCTCCCGCCTTCCCTCGCGGTCCATCGCGGCCCCAGCACATCCGTCGCCTTGCAGTCGATGCAGTTCGGGGCGTTGACCCGAAGATTACCATCCACCACCTCGTACACCCCGGCGGGACACATAGCTTCGTACATCTTTGCGATGTCTTCACCGACGTTGGTGTCCGCGATCAGATGCGACGGAACGGTGTCGCGCGTGGCGTTTCCGGACTTGAACACGGCATCGACTTTGCTGAAGGTCAAGGTGCCGTCCGGTGTGAACGCTGGTGGGACGCTGACCTGTTTGGGTACTTCCGCATCGGACTCCATTCGGATGCGCTTACCAAACAGACGCCCCCGGCTCAGCGTCATGAGGCCCGCCTTGGCACCGCCCAGGAAAAAACCCTTCTTGAAGGCGAGCCGCATGTTCCGGGTCCGATAGAGGTCGTCGAGAACAAACGAGTCGTTCACGAGCTCGTCGTAGGACGCCAAGTACGGCGCAGAACTCTCACCCTTCTTCAGCGCGTCGAAGATGGCCCGCGCCGCAAAGATCCCGGACTGCATGGCGTAGTGAATGCCCTTCAGGGAGGGGACATCCACAAAGCCCGCCGCATCGCCCAGGAGGACTATGCCGTGGCCGTAGCGCCGGTCCGGCAGCGAGTAGAACCCTCCTTCGGGAATCGTCTTCGCTCCCCACTCTACCATCTCGCCACCTTCGAGATAGTTGCGAAACAGGGGGTGGCACTTCATCTGCTGGAACAGCGCGTGCACGTCGAGTCCGGTTTGGCGGTAGTCGAGTCCGACCACCAAGCCGATCGCCACGACGTTAGGCTCCAGCGGATACATGAAGCTCCCACCGAACGCGTTCTTGGGAAGCGGCCAGCCGAGGGTGTGAATCACCGTATCCAGCGGTGTCTTGGTTTCCCAAATCTCCTTGACGCCAAGGGCGTAGATCTGCGGATTCTGAGAGCCGATCTGCTGCCACTGCTGATAAGCTTGTGCCAGCGTGCCCCGACTCCCTTCCGCCAGGGCAGTGACTCTGGCCACAATGTCGGTACCCGGCATGTAACTGGACGTCTCGTTACCGTCCCGATCCAGACCACTGGGCGCCGTTCGCACCCCGATGACCCGGGCTCCCTTGACCAGGAGCTTGTCCGCGGGGAAACCCGCGAAGACGTCGACGCCCAACCCCTCGGCCTTCTTGCCCAGCCAACGCACCACCTCGCACACCGACGCCACGTAATTGCCTTTATTGTGCATCGGTGCGGGTGTGGGGATGCGTATCGACCGTGTGCCGGTGAGCATGTAGACGGCTTCCCTGTGCACCGCTTGGCGGAACGGAAAATCCTCGTCCTCGAGGTCGGGGAACAAATTGCGGAACGCCGCGGGATTCACCACGGCACCCGAGAGACAATGCTCGCCCAGCGCCGCAGCCTTCTCCAGCACGCCGATACTGATCTCGCCGACGCCACCCCCGCCTTCGTTGTCCTGTTTCACGAGATTGGCCAGCTCAATGGCTCCGGCCAATCCGCTCGGTCCACCGCCGACAAAAACAACATCCACCTCCAAGCTCTCGCTTGAAGGTGGATCATCGACGATGAGTTGATCGACCGGCAGGTTCGGCTGTGTGTCGGAAGGTCGGACTCGGGCCATGCACCTAGCCTCCCCGGAGGTTCTTGATCTCCTGCGTGAGTCGGGGAACGACTTCAAACAGGTCGCCCACGATGCCGTAATCCGCAACCTTGAAGATCGGGGCGTCACCGTCCTTGTTGATCGCCACGATCACCTTGGATGTCCGCATTCCGGCCAGGTGTTGGATCGCGCCGGAAATGCCGACCGCGATGTAGAGTTGCGGGCTCACTGTCTTCCCGGTCTGACCGACCTGCTCGGCATGGGACCGCCACCCTGCGTCCACCACTGCCCGGGATGCGCCAACCGCTGCAGTGCCGAGCGCATCCGCGAGCTCTTCCAACAACGCAAAGTTCTCCGCTTCCTTGAGCCCCCTGCCACCACCCACCACAACCGGAGCCTCGGTCACGTCGAGGCGGGCCTTTTCCGGCTCCTTGATCTCCACGGTCCGGGCGCGCACTTCCACGTCGGCAGGTGGAGCCTTTTCCGCCGCGCCATCGTGCGCCCGCTCGATCGGGTTGACGACATTCGGTCGAACGGAAACAACACATGGCGCCGCTGCGATCTCGAGCTTGGCGATCGCCTTCCCCGAGTACCACGGACGGCTCACGACAATCCCATCACTCCACTCCAGCTCCGTCACATCCGCAGCGAGGGGACAATCCAGTCGCCCCGCCACCCGAGGAGCGAGGTCCTTACCCATGGCGGTGGCGGACATCAACACCGCGGCGTAGTCGCCGGATTGAGTTTGCGCGACGGTCGCGGCCGCATAGGCTTCCGGCTGGTACAAGCGCAGGTCATCACCTTCGACCACGATGACGCGGTCGGCCCCGTACGCCCCCACACCGGAGACATCGATCCCGCTCGGACCGAGCACCAGCGCATCGACACCGCCGCCCGATGCATCTGCGACTGTCCGCGCCGCCGTCACAACCTCATGCGACACCTGCTTCAGCGCGCCGCCCCGCTGTTCGAGTACTGCCAGCACGTTTGCCATCAGAGCACCTTCGCTTCCGTGCGGAGCGCTTCGATCAACGCAGGGACTGCGTCCGGGCCTTCGCCGACGATACGCCCCTCCGGCCGTTCGGCGGGCAGCGCCAATTCCACCACCGTAATCCCCTCGTCGCTCACCTCTACGGGTTTGACCTCGAGGGGTTTCTTCTTGGCCATCATGATCCCCCGCAGAGCGGGATAGCGTGGCTCGTTCAGCCCTTTTTCGGCCGTGAGCACCGCCGGGAGCGAGAACTCCACGACTTCCACACCACCCTCGATCTCCCGCTCCGCCGTGCCCTTCCCGTCTGCTGTTTCCAGACCACCAATCGCGCTCACGCTGGGGAGACCGAGCAACTCGGAGACGACGGTGCCGACGGCTTGGCTGCCGTCGTCGACCGACACCTTGCCGAACAAGATCAAATCGTACCCGGCGCCGTCCAGCTCGGCAGCCAGCGCCTTCGCCACGGTGACCGGATTCACCGGCGCGACATCCGTTTGGAGCAGAATGCCCCGGTCCGCTCCCATGGCCAACGCGGTGCGGATGGTCTCCTGCGACTCCTCCGTCCCCAGCGCGATTGCCACGACTTCCCCGTCCCCCGACTTCTCCTTCAGCTGGAGGGCTTCCTCGATGGCAATCTCGTCATAGGGGTTCAACACGAACTTGACGCCGCTCTGGTCGATCGACTTGCCGTCGGCGCCGATCCTTATCCGAGTTTCCGTATCGGGAACTCGTTTTATACACACTGCGATCTTCACCGTAACTCCATGTGATACTTAGGTTTATGAGCCTGAGACAGCGCGAGAAAACTGCTTCGGGAAGGTACTCAGGAGGACACGAGCCCAACAGCCCTTCCGGCATCCGGGCACGAAACTTTGGATATCGCCGTCCCGTCCGGATTAATACGGACCGAACAAGCATCGCCGACCCGCCGTCGCTGAACCAGGGGATCGACCATGAAGACAATCGCCGTGGCCGTACTCGCCGCCATAGGATCCGGGTTGGGCCTGTCAAGCGTCATCGACCAGCATCCTCCCATCGACGAAACGGTAGAGGCGTCGAGAGAGGGCCTCGTCACCGTTCGCGTTCCCCACGGCACCATCTCCATCGAGGGTTGGGATCGCGCAGAAGTCCGGGTGCGGGGCGGAGGGGTGGACCGCGACGCCCTCGAGCTGTACAGCGACCACAGCCACACCCAGATCCGGCTGCGGGGCGACACCGACGAGGACACGTGGTTCACCATCCAAGTGCCCCGGGGAAGCAGCGTGGACGTCGAGACGGCTGAGGGGCACGTGGGCGTCGACGGCGTAGAGGGCGTGGTACGCCTCGAATCCGAGAGCGGCGACCTGGTGCTGGCCGGGAACCCGGCGAGCATCGTCGCCCTGTCCCGCAGCGGCGACATCGACGTGCGAGTCCCCAAGGCGAGCGGTCTCGTGCACTCCGAGGAGGGCGCGGTATACCTGCGGGAAGCGCTTTCGGGTGAAATCCTCGCCGGCCGAGATGCCGCCCGCGCCCAGCAAACGGCCCGTGCCCACATCCGGGAACAACGGGCCCGGGTCCGGGAGTTGGAGGCTCGCGTGCGCCGGGAGACCCGTTCTCGTCAGCACGAGATCGAGCGGGCAGTAGAGCGCATTCGAGATGAAGCGCGCCGCCGATCGGATGGCCAGTGCTGCTCCAGCAACGACGACTGGGCTCGCTATGCGGGCCGCGACGTCGGGGATGCAGTGGAGCGCATCCTCCAAGAGAGCGCTTGGGCTCTGGAGGGCATCCAGGACCTCGTCGAGATCGAGCAGCGGGATGGGGGCATACAAATCAACGTCGCCGATGCCATCGATCTGGACCTGGATCTCGACGCCCTCGAGGAGATGATCGAGACCGCAGGGGAAGATCTCGGCGAGCGAATGGAGACCCTCGCCGAGGAACTGAGCGAGCGATACGAGGAATACGCCGAGGAGTTCGAGCGGCGTTATCGGGATTCTCGACGGGGCCGCCGGTAGCCCACGCCACTGACGCGGCGTGGGACCGGTGGGGTGGAGGGTCGGGTTACTGGCTCGGACCGATTCGGTACACCGTACCCCCCTCCACCATCATGTACAGCTCCCCGCTGGAATCCTGTCCAAATGAAGTCACGCCGGCCATACTAATTCCCCAATCCTGCTCGCCCACCGGTTCGCCGTTCTCCACGCGGAAGCTCCGGAGGAATCCGCCGCAAAAATCCGAGTAGAAATAGTGACCTTGCAGGTCTGCCATCACGGAACCGCGGTACACGTACCCGCCGGTGATCGAGCAGCTGCCCCCGAACCCCGTGTTGTTGTACTGCAGGATCGGCAGCGTCAGTTCGGTCATGTCACACGATCCGGCATTGAAGCAGCTCATCCCCTCCATGACGTTCCACCCGAAGTTGAGCCCGCCGGCATTCGCGTCGACGACGGTGACCTCCTCGAAGGAGCTCTGTCCCACGTCGGCCACGTAGAGCAAGCCGTCCGTGGCATCGAATGAGAAGCGCCACGGGTTTCGCACCCCATATATCCATATCTCACCGGCCGCGGTCGGACTGCCGGCGAACGGATTGTCGAGAGGGATACCGTACTCCATACCCGGATCCGGGTTGTCCACATCGATCCGCAGTATCGATCCGAGCACCGTGGCGGTGTTCTGCCCGTGCCCCATGGGATCTCCGCCGCTCCCTCCGTCACCCAACGCCACGAACAGCATGTTGTCGGGACCAAAGGCGAGTTGGCCACCGTTGTGATTCCCAAACGGCTGCGCGATCGTCATGATGGTCAGCGCGCTGTTGACATCCACCGCGTTTCCGGCGGCAGTGTACCGCACCACGCGGGATGACCCACCCAAGTCCGTGTAATACACATAGACGAAGCCATTGGCGGCGTAGTCCGGATGAAACGCCATGCTGAGCAGACCCTGCTCACCCTGGAAGCGCACAAGGTTCTCGATATCGAGAAAGGGAGTGCCCAGCAGTTGGCCGTTGTCGACAATCTGTACGCGGCCCGACTGCTCCACGACGAAGAGCCGGCCGTCGCCCGGGATGTGCGTGACAAAGACCGGTGCGGTCAGCCCGGCCACAACCTCCTCCAACACCAGTCCGGACGTCGGGTCGCCGCTCCCCGGACCATCCGGTCCTGTACCGTCGCCGCCACAGCTCACCACCACGAGGGAAATCAAGACTCTCGAGAATCGCATGAATGTCATTCGCTCCGATGGCCAGCCGCGTGGCCATCAATGTGTTCTGCCCGGTGTTTCCACCGGAGTTCCTGTATACCGCAACGCCGCCGCTTTGTTTCGGGTTTCAAGGTCCCGATGCGGCCACACACTCTGCGGAAGGCCGCAGCGCAATTCTGTGACGCATGACCATCGGCTGGCCGCCGGTTGGCGACCGACTTCTGCTTTGAGATTGGCGGGAGGTGTCTAGAACGCGCTGATGCCCGTAATGGCCTGTCCCAGAGCCAGCGTGTGGATGTCGTGGGTGCCTTCGTAGGTATAGACGCTTTCGAGATTCGCCATGTGCCGCATGGCCTGGTACTCGGCGAGAATGCCGTTGGCGCCGAGCAGCCGTCGTGTCTCTCGCGCAATCTCGGTCGCCATATTGACGTTGTTGCGCTTTGCAAGCGACACCTGCTCCGGACGCATCGTTCGGGCATCCTTCAAACGGCCCAACTGCACACACACCAACTGCGCTTTGGTGATTTCCGTGAGCATCTCTGCGAGGCGAGCCTGCTGTAGCTGTGTCGCTCCGATCGGCCGCTTGAACATGACTCGATTCTTCGCATAGCTGATCGCCTCATCGTAACACGCCATCGCCGAGCCAACTACTCCCCACGCGATCCCGTAGCGTGCTTGCGTCAGACACATGAGCGGACTCTTCAATCCACCACTGTGAGGAAGGAGGGCTTCGGGCGGGAGGTGGACGTCCTCCAACACCAACTCGCTGGTATCACTGGCGCGAAGCGAAAGCTTCCCTCGCTGGTCCCGGGCCGAAAACCCCTTCGAATCCGTCGGAACGATGAACCCCCGAATACTCTTGGGATCGTCGAGGTCGCCCGTCTTGGCCCACACTATGGCCACCGTGGCCGCAGAACCGTTGGTGATCCACATCTTGGTGCCGTTCAACATCCAGCCGTCACCGGTCTCGCGGGCCGTAGTAATCATGCCTCCGGGGTCCGATCCGTAGTCCGGTTCCGTGAGACCGAAACATCCAATCGCTTCACCGCTGGCGAGCTTGGGCAGCCAGGACTTCTTCTGCTCCTCGCTGCCGAAGGCATGAATCGGATACATGACGAGGGCGCCCTGGACCGACGCGAAGGAGCGCACCCCACTGTCTCCCCGCTCCAATTCCTGCATCATCAATCCGTACGCCACGTTGTTCAGCCCGGCACAACCATACTCTTCCGGCAAGTTGGCTCCGAACAGACCGAGCTCGGCCATCTGCCCGACCAGGTCCATCGGGAAGGTTCCATTGACGTAGTGTTCCGCAATGATCGGCATGACCTCATCGTCAACCCACCGACGTACCGTATCCCGAATGGCCTTCTCCTCTTCGGAGAAGAGAGTATCCACGCCCAGAAAATCCACGCCCTGAAAAGGCATCGTCGTCAGTCCTCGTGATATGGGGGAGTGTGCCCGACATCGCGCATGGCGCGAGGTGTGATACCGACCTCACGGGCTTTCCTTCTAAAGATAGCGCCATGGTCAACCGGTCGAGCGGTTTCCGCTTGCCACTGGTGAATCATCTCATGGAGCATCGTCTGCTCCACTTCGTGCCACCCGTCACGGGTGACGTGTCTGTAGCTGAGCGCTATCTCCACGGGGACATCTGACGCGTCCAGCATCAACTCGCCGAGCCGCCGCTGCATCCGACGAGAGAGGCGAAGGACAATCTGCTGCAACTTGCCGTCAAAGAACTGTTCGTTGAGTTGGCTGTGCAAAAGGGAGAGTTTTCGCAACAGCGGTCGATCCTCCGGGCGCCCACTCCGCTTGCGCCGCCGCACCCGCGGTGATGGCGCGAACGCGTCCACCGGAAACCTGAGGATCACGTCCTGGGCCGCCCGGCGCGTTTGCCGCTTCGTTCCCGGCTTGACAAACGTCACGATGGCGGCCAGGACGGAGTCCGGCGCATACGCGTAACCCCGATGGATTCGCAACACACCCCGAGGAGTCACACTCACCATCACCGCCCGGTTTTGGTGTGATTCGATGCTCTGCACACCGCTCAAACCAAGCGCCGACAACCGCTGGACCAGAAAGGTGTCGTTAAACAGCTCCGGCTGCAACTTCTGGCTCATTCACCGTCCGCCGCCGGGCAAACACTGCGACGTCTGATCGTTTGAATAATCTTTGCTCCGGCTCCCAAATGTAGATCTCGACCTGAATCGAGTCTTCCTCGATAAACACACGATGAAAAGCCGAGGGCCTGCCGCCCCGAGACGACTGCGAGATCGTTCCGGCGCATGACACCACGACTCCATCCAAAACGTCAACGTCTTCTTGATGATCATGCCCACACAGCACGACATCCGCTCCGGCATCGACGATATGGCGTTGCGCACGCTTCCAGCGCGCGAGCCCCATGCGGTTCGACATCTCGCCTCGTAATACGTTGTGGTGGACCACCAGCACACGAGTTTGCTCAGGCCGCGCCTTGCCAAATAGGGATTTCACCCGGCGCGCTTCTTTGCGGGGAAGGTGGCCCTTCACAGCGAGGTCGCGGAGCCGGAACGTGAGAGACCCCCACGCGACGCCGTGCACCGTCTGCGCACCGGCAATGATCGCTTCGGTCAGATCCAACGTCGGCGTGAGGACCGGCCCGAAATGGTGCCGGAACTTGCTGTACTTGGCCTGCGGAGCGAATGGAATCAATGGGCGCCACCACCATTGAACATCGTGATTGCCTGGAATCACGAACACGGGTGCCGTACGCTCGAGTTCCTGCACGAACAGCCTCGCCGCCTGAAACTCGCCGTGCCTCGCTCGCAAGGTCAGGTCTCCCGTGATCACCGTGATATCCGGCTCGAGATCGGGAACGAGGTTCTCGACCGCCGCGACCTTCGTCAGGTCGGCGATATCGCCAAAATGGACGTCCGACAAATGAACGATGCTAAAGCTCACTTCGTCTCCTCATCGCTGCCACTGTCGCATGACCCGGCGTACTACCAGGTTGCTCAACACATACCAGATCGCCACGCCCATGATACCGACGAGACGAACACGATCGTCCGTAGGGAATGGAACAAAAACGTACAGGCCCATGGCCGCCGTCGACAGTACCGCCACGATCCTCGCCGCGCGGCGCGCGCGCTGCTCGACCTCCCTCCTGCAGGTCCCGCAGAGTTGGCCGAGCGCCAATTCGACGGCGCGGTGGCAGCGAGGACATTCGTGCTCAACCAAGCCTGCGTTTAACGGCGTCTGCGAACTCCAGGGTCGAAGCATTTCCTCCCAAGTCCCTTGTCGTGTGGGTACCTTCCCGGACCGTCTCCTCGAGAGACGTGCGAATCCGGTTCGACTTCTCCTGCTCCCCCACGTAGTCCAGCATCATGCCGGCCGCGAGGATGAGGGCCGACGGGTTGGCCACGCCGGTCCCAGCAATGTCCGGCGCCGAACCGTGCACTGCCTCGAAGAGCGCAGCGTCAGCCCCGATGTTGGCGCCAGGCGCCATCCCTAACCCGCCCACGAGCCCGGCCATCAGATCGCTCAGAATATCCCCGAACATGTTCGTGGTCACAATGACATCGAACTGCCAAGGGTCGAGCACGAGCTTCATGGCACAGGCGTCGATGATGATGTCATCGACCTCGATGGTCCCCCGATACTCCTCGGCCACTTCGCGGCCGACATCGAGGAACAAGCCGCTCACCGCCTTCAGAATGTTGGCCTTGTGGCAAATCGTGACCTTCTTGCGGCCATTGGCGACCGCGTATTCGAAGGCGAAGCGGACCGCCCGCTCACACCCTTGCCGGGTCACGATCGCCGCCGATTGCGCCACTGCCTTGGGGTCATCTCCGACGGGAATCGTCATCTCGAACCCCACGTAGAGTCCCTCGGTGTTCTCTCGGACCAGGACCAGATCGACATCCTCATAGCGCTGGTTGGGTACCATCGATCGTACGGGCCGCACGTTGGCGTAGAGCTCGAACTCTCGGCGCAGCGATACGTTGACGGATCGAAAACCCGTGCCGACGGGCGTGGTCAGCGGGCCCTTCAAGGCCAGTCGAGTGTGCCGAAGGCTCTCGACGGTAGAATCCGGGAGCGGAGTCCCCTCGGACTCCAGCGCCGCGACGCCACCGCTCTGCTCGTCCCAGTCGAACGACGCCCCGACTGCATCGAGAATCAGTAATGTTGCCTCAGTGATCTCCGGGCCGATGCCGTCACCGCGTATCAGCGTGGCCGGAGTGCCCACTACAGGACCGGCGCCAGAGTTTCCAACGCCTCCCGAAAGGCTGTCCATGGATCGGGACCGGCACCCCTCACCACGGAGCGCCACCAAATGTCCCCCAGCCGCACGTCGACCAGCACGATCATCAATTCCGCCCGGCCCGTCCCGTCGGGTTCCTGGAAGAACAGGAGGCTTGTCGGAACGAGGGAAAGCCGGTCACCGACTGCGCCGGTCAGCGCGCGCATCTGGCTCCGTAGCGGATCTGGTGCCTTACTGAGATTGTGGCGCAGGGTGGCCGTTGCCATGCGGTCCGGATCCACGAGAATGCCGGGTGCCCGGCGAGCGACCCGCCTCAGCGCCTCGGGCAGCACCCACATCACTTCCGGGGTTCGCTCGGTCAGAGCCCGCGCGATGAGACTGTCGGCCACGCGGAGAGCCGAATCCCGGGGAGACAACAGTTCATCCCACCCGAGTGCGGCTTCGCCGAGAATCATGGTCAGGGGATACACCACCACCTCCACGCCAGCCATCGCGGTCACCGGAAGCGGCAACGCCGGCACCGGCGCCTCGTCCGCAGACTGACTGGGCGCACAGCCAACCGCCGCGGATGCCACAAACAGCCAGATCAGGCGTCGCGCCACTGTGGTGCCCTCCCTTCCATCGCGCTTTCGATGCCTTCGCGCGCGTTGGGCTTCGCATTTCGACTCGACGAACTGGTCCGGCACGTGGAACTCCCGAGAAACGTTTGG
Organism: Gemmatimonadota bacterium; assembly: GCA_039588255.1. Taxonomy (GTDB): domain Bacteria; phylum Gemmatimonadota; class Gemmatimonadetes; order Gemmatimonadales; family GWC2-71-9; genus B3T1B10. The sequence goes on from JBDHAF010000003.1 coordinate 47,127, forward strand.
AGTGCGGGAGACGAAATTGGCGTTCGCGCGAGGACCCCACCAGCGGGGCGAGAACGGCGGGTTAGCTGCCGAGGGTGAGGCCTCCGTCAACCAAGATAACCTGTCCCGTCACGTGACGGGCTTCATCCGAGCAGAGGAATGCGACAACGCGGGCCACGTCTTCCGGCTCGGCGACTCGGCCGAGGAGGGCGCTCTTCTCAGCCTTCTCCAGCACCTCCGGCGGGAGCTTGCTCAGCGCCTCGGTCCGGATGAAGCCCGGCGCCACGGCGTTCACATTGACGTTGGAGGCTCCGAGTTCGACCGCGGTCGATCTCGTCAGCCCGATGAGAGCAGCCTTGCTTGTCGCGTAGTTGCTGGTACCGAAGCCGGGCTGCGCGGCGAGATGCGAAGCAATGTTAACGATCTTGCCATAGTGCTGATCCCGGAACACCGAGGCCACGGCACGAGTGCAATTGAACGCGCCGGTGACATTCGTCTCGAGCACCTCATGCCAAGCCTCATCCGAGAGACGCCACAGCGCTCCGTCGTGCGCGACGCCTGCATTGTTGATCAAATAGTGCAGCGCGCCGAGCTCCACCTGGGCCGTCTCGACGAACGCCTCGATATCTTCACGGTTCCGCACATCGCAGCGGTTGCTGAACACCCGCACGCCGTGCGCCCTCAGCGCCGTTTCAGTGAGAAGGGCCTGCTCGAGGATATCGCGGCCCGGTAGCTCCACGTAGTTGAACGCGACGTGGACACCGCGGCGGGCAAATTCTAAGCCGATCGCGCGCCCGAGCCCCGTGGCCCCACCCGAAATCATGGCCACTTTGCCATTCATCGGCTCGGGGTCGGCGGAGATCTTCTCCGGTTGCTCAACCAGCATCGAGCCCGATGCGCCCTGCCCGGAGGACGCGCTCCATGGGCTCGGGTCAGATCCGTACGGAATGGCTAACTCATACTGTTAAGGGCGCTTCGAACGTAGTTACCGAACCAGAGGGTCGCAACAGGGCGGGTCAGCGATTCAATCCCATTCCCCACCGCATGAGGCTCAGGGGCAACCCTCCATACTGGAGCACGGCGTCGTGGAAATCCCGCAGGGCATAGTCGGCCCCTGCGGCCCGTCGAAAGTCGGCGTGAAGGGCCTTGATCTCCCGTCGCCCGACCGCGTAGCAGAGCTGGTACGCGGGAGCGGCGCAGTAGCGGCGAACTTCGGCCTCCGCGGTAGACCGCCCTATGATTGCCCGATCGACCAGCAGTTGCACCGCCTCCTCGCAGCTCATTCCGCCGGCGTGGAGCCCCACGTCCACGAGGATCCGAATGCCGCGCAGCAGCAGGGCGATGAGTTGAAAGAACCGCTCTTCTCGTTGCCGGTAAAACCCCTCCTCCCCCATCATTTCCTCGCAGTACAGTGCCCATCCCTCGTAGACGAGTGCTGAACCCATCAGCTTGCGGACGACGCGGGGTTGAGCCTGGGCGGCCAGGAATTGAAGATGGTGGCCGGGGTATCCTTCGTGGAGCGCCGTCGGGGCGATTTCGTACTGGCAGTGGTTGCGGAGCACCTGCTCCCGCGAGCTGCCTTCGAGCTCGGCAGAGGGAGGGGTGACGTAAAAGAGGCCGGTCCGATCCTCTGCAAACGCCCCCGGTGGTTGGTACGCCGCCACCGGAATCAGAGGCAGTAGGAACGAGGGAGTCTCCACCACCCGGAGCTCCCCGGGGTACCCGGGCACGATGCCCCGCTGTTCGACAAACCGGCGGGCCCGCTCCATCTCCTCTGCATAGGTATCCACCACCTGGCCGGCCGGTGGATGGTCGTCACGCAGGCGGTCGGCGAGATCCGGCCACCGCAGGGCGCCGTCGATCTCCCCGGCCAGCTCCGCCAGGGCCCGTTCGACGTCGTCCACCAGGGTCGTGCCGTACGCCCGAAGCTCCTGCACCGAGCTTCCCAACGCGTGCTCGAAACGCAGGCGGAAGTCGAACGCCTCCTCACCGATGGCAAACCCGCCCTCCTCCGGCGACAACGCGACGCCGGGGAGATCGCCGGCAAACGAGTCCAGGGCCTGTGCCGCCCGTGTCTGCGCTTCGACGAAAGGCTCATCGCCATCCGGCCGGAGGCACTCGCCGATTTCCCGAACGAGGGAGAGGCCACCGCTTATGATGCTCGACCCCGTCTCCGCAAACACCCAGGGGCAATCCTTCAGGGTGGCCTTCGCCTGTTCCAGGAACCCCGGCACCGCCTCGAGACGGCCGGCGGCCGCCCGAGCACGGTGTTCGATCGGGCGATCGTCTCGAACGAGGAGGAAGTACAACCCTTGCAGCAGGTGAGACAGCCAATATTCCGGATTGTGCACGTGTGGGCGTTCGACCGTCAATCGATGAACGGTCACTCGGATCTCATTGAGCAGCGCCGTGCGATCGAGCTCGTCGTCGATGTTCTCGAGCGGAAGCTCTTCTAGAGCGTTCGCGATCGCGCGCAGCGAGGAGACATTCTCCTGAACGCTTTGCGCGCCGAAGTCTCCCAGACGGTCATCGTGTTCCGTCAACCCGGCAGCGGTCGCCTGGACCGGATCGAACTGCCACCGCAAGTCCAGATACGAGGTGACGAGGTCGTCGAATGACTGTGACGCGGTCAAACCGTGCTTCCCGACTTCTCACCGGACGCCTCCGACGCGATCCGGTGACATTCATCATCGCTCAGCACCCGATCCGCCACCTTCGCCGCGTCGAACAGACGCTCGCACAGCAGCTCATCGGATGCGTCGTACCCATGCTCGGCGAGCCAGCATTTGACGTTGGAGAGCCCGGAGACCGGCGAGACTTCGATTCGTTGGTGTGCCCCGAATGATGCAGCGGGTACGCTGGAATACACGCGGTCGGCGAGCCATGCGTCACCTTTGCGCCGCGCCTTGATTATGGCCGCCGCGTGGACGCCGGTTCCCGTCCGAAAAGCGTCCTCGCCCATCACCGGGTAATTGGCAGGCAACGGAACCCCGATCGTCTCCGCCGCCAGCTCACAGTACTCCCTCAATGCGGACACATCGTGGCGATGGGCGCCAAGCAGGTGGAGATTGACGATCAAGAGGTCCATCTCGGCGTTCCCCACCCGCTCCCCTACGCCAAGGGCCGTGGCGTGGACGCGATCCACACCGGCTTCGATCGCCGCCAGGCAGTTGATCACCCCCAATCCACGGTCCCGGTGTCCGTGCCAGTCGAGCTTGATCGCTTCTCCCGACGGCCCAACGATTTCGTCTTGGACGAACTTGACGAGGTTACGCACCCCGCCAGGCGTGGCGTGGCCCACCGTGTCGGCCAAACAGAGCCGTCGCGCGCCGCAGTGGATGGCGTTGCCGTACAGGGCTTTGAGTGTCTCCGGGCGGGCACGGGTCGTATCCTCCGTGACGTACATGACCGGAAGACCTTCCCCAACGGCGAACCTAACCGCCTCTTCACTGACCCGCAGCATGCGATCCAGTGTCCAGTCTTCCGCATACTGCCGGATGGGCGATGAGCCGATGAACGTCGCAGCCTCGATCGGGATGCCCGCTTCCTGTGAGATCCTCGCAATGGGCTCGACATCGGCAACAACGGTACGGGCGGCGCAGTTGGGGGCGATCGGAAGGTTGTGTCGCACGATTTCCTGGGCCAGCGCCCGCACCGCCTCCACGGCACGGGGACCCGCACCCGGCAAGCCGATGTCTGCGGCGACGATCCCAAGATCCGCCATGAGATGCAGCAACCTGCACTTCGCGTCGGTGGCCGGGTCTATTGCAGACGGGGACTGGAGACCGTCTCGCAGCGTTTCGTCATTGAGATCAACGTCAACCGTGGACCAGTCGACGTCGCCCAACGTGTTCCAATCGTAGATGAGGTCGGTGTTTTCCATTGCACTTTAGGATGAATCTACGTGCAAACAGCGTCAAGCGTCACGAAGTGGACAATACGACTGTCCAATCTACGGAGCGCTGCTGATTTCTTCGCCGGCTGCCACCAGTCTGGAGCCGGTGCGGCCAACCACCGCCGTCCCGTCCCCCACGAGGATTTGGTCAACAGTCGAATCTTCAACGCGCGCCCGCCGTCCGACGATCGCGTCCCGGAGCATGCTGCGTCGCACGCTCGCCCCTTCCTCTATGGTGACGTTGGGGCCGACGGTGCACGCTTCCAACTCCACGCCGGCGGCGATCCGGACGGGATCGACGATGGTCACGCCGTCGATCGACGCGGTCTTGACTGCCCGGCCGTGGCACAGCAGATGCATGTTGGTTTCCAGGAGCGTCTCGATCTTACCGCAGTCATACCATCCGCCCACCTCGGCAGTTCTGATCTTGCTGCCTCGGTCGATCATATACTGGAACGCGTCGGTGAGGTACCACTCACCCTTGTTCCGGGGCCGCGCCAGCGTGTCGGCGATCCCATCGAACAGCCGCTCCCAATCGCGAACGTAGTACAGCCCGATGTTCGCCAGCTTGGAGATCGGGTCCGATGGCTTCTCGACGATCCGGGTCATGTTGCCGTCGGCATCGGTGACCACCACGCCGAACCGCTGATAGTCCTCGACTTCCTTCACCCACATGATACCGTCGGCATCCACCTTGTTGACGAGCGTGAGGTCCGCGTCAAAGAGGGTATCGACGAAGATGATCAACACCGGGCTGTCGATAAAGGGCTTGGCCAGGTTGATAGCGCCGGCAGTCCCATCCTGAACGACCTGCTCGACAAATCGCGATGGCATCCGATAGTGCTCCTTCACGTGACCTTCGACTTGCTCCTTGAGGTGGCCGGTAATGAAGATCAGCTCCTCGACTTCCAGGCCGTCGAGTTTGTCGATGACGTAGTCCATCACCGGGCGTCCGGCCACCCGGAGCAAGGGTTTCGGCACGTGACCGGTCAACGGAAGGAGGCGGGTACCCTTCCCGGCAACGGGAATGACGACTTTCACTCACGCCCTCCCATACCGGTCCTCAAGCCGCACGACGTCATTGAGCTCGGGCGTCGAAGCCTCGAGGAGATCACTGGAGACGATCGCCTCCATCTGGTGAACCGTACCGGGCGTGACGTGGTAACGCTCTCCTTCGACCATACGGCGCTCCTGCAATTCACCTTCGGTCTGCACCCGAAAGATGATCTCTCCTCTGAGCACGAAGATCGTTTCATCTTTCTGTTCGTGATACTGCAGGCTCAAGAGGTGCCCGGGCTCGATGTGCAAGATCTTCCCGACATATCTGTCCGTCTTCGCCCAGATGAGCTCATAACCCCAGGGTTTCTCGACACGGTGCGGGAGTTCGGGTTCGCTCGTGGATTCCAATGACAATCTCCAACAAAGGTTCAATAATCCAGTGTTAGTGACGACGGACTCGTCACGCAGGCCCTGACACACACCCCACACCCCACACATCCCTCCACCCGAATGACGGGACACCCGGCCTCGTCCAGCGTAAGCGCGTCCGCTCCCACAGGACAGGACTCGGCACACGCACCGCATTCCGTACCATCGAATGCAATGCAGCGCTCCGAGAGCAGCTCGAGCGTGGCCATCCGGATTCCCTGCCAACCGGACTCCGGAACCACAAGCGCCTCGGTAGGGCACGCCCCTGCACAAAGCATGTCGTCGCACACCACGCAGGGTTGGAGTTTTGGGTCGATCATCGGCGTGCCCGCAGCGAGGCCGCCGGAGGTCGGCACCTTGATGATGGCCTGCACGGGGCAGACATCGAGGCAGTCGCCACACCTGGTGCACGCCGCGAGGAACGCAACTTCGTCCATGGCGCCCGGCGGGCGCAGGTAGCGGTTCTGCACCACACGCCGCTCGGCCCGGCGTCCGATTTCTTTCATCAAGCGCCCGACGGTCGTTCGAAAGAACGTCCGCCGGTCTCCACGCTCGTGGTTTAGAAAGTCGGTTGGAAGCTGATCAGCCACCGGAAATCCAATCTCTCGCTGCCGGGAACTCGCTCGTGTGCCAACGCCGGCTCCGACACAAAAAAAGGAAACTCGACACGGACGGGAAAACTGATGTCGCCAACGTGGAAGCCAAAACGTGCGCCCACGCCCGCGTCCGACACCGGCGTCGCACCATCCGCGAAGTTGGAGCTCACCGCGAGCGTATCGACCAAGGCCCCATCCGCAAACGCCATCAGGGCCGCACCTCTGAAAAAACCGCGGTCGCGCTCCACGATCGAGCGTTCCACCTCGACACTTCCACCCACCATCCACCGACCGCCGATGCCGGGGCGAAAACCCCGCAGATTGCCGTTGCCGGGCGAATGGTAGATGATATCACTGCTTGCGAGCAGGGCTCCCTGGGTGCGGATAAACGGATTGCCCAGGGTCTCGTACGGATCAGCGCCGTTGATCGGGATGCGGCGCTGCAGAACCGGTGGATCGTCGGCGATGTACGCGCCCGCAAACGCGCGAATCCCAATCTCGAACCCCAAAACCGGTTTGCGTATTGAGCCGCTGCCGGTTATCCGGCCGAACGGTTTGGGATCGGTTGTGGTGGTGCTCGGTTTCGAGTAGGTCAAACCTGCGCGATAATCCAACTGGACGCTCCAGCGGCTCCCCCAAGTGGCCAACTGCCAGTCATCGAATCGCCCCACTTCCACCGTGCCGGCGTTTTCCCACATGGCGTCGTCGAGGAAGTTCGTTTGCGCGGTGGCAACCCACTGCGCCAGCCACCCGCTATGTCGGCCGGTTGCAGACGAGGAGGTGCGCCGATGAACCCTGGAGAGCACCAGACGCGCACCGACAGTCCCCTCCTGCGACCACAACTCAAGGGATTGGGACGACCCATCGCTGCGCAGAAACAGGGGATTCTCCCACTTCACGTACCCGTCCAATGCGCCGCTGGTGGTGTGCTCAGCACCGGAAACACCCCGGAGGAGCCACAACGTCCAACGGTCGTAACGTCCCTGGTAATTGGTGCGGATCCGGACTCCGATGGTCGCGTCCGACGCATCGTTCCTCCAAAATGTGGGTGCGACCGAGTATACGCGGCGATCCTGGAAGGCCGGCTCGCTGAAGAACGTGTCGAAGCGGAAGTGGGCATCACCAAAATCAAACATGCCCGGCGGCGTGACCGGCGGCGGCGTGTCCTGCCGGATCTCGAACGGGTGGCCGCGCTGACGCGACAAGTACCCAGCGACTTCTCCCTGGACCACAAATCCTGGGGCCAGCACAAGACCGACGAGCATTGTTCCCGCAAGAACCGGCAAAAGACCTCACAGTGCGGATACCGCGCGAAAAGTACGTTGCCCCGCCGTCTCACACCACCGGGCTGCCGTGTGAACACCAACCGAAATGGTCGCCGTCCACATCCCGAACCCGACCGGTGAACCGGGATATTCCACCGGTCACCCTCCCGGGAAACGTCCGACCGTGCACCTCCATTACTATTAGGCATGACACTGCTACCGATCCTCGCCGCGCTCCAGTTTCAGATCCCCCAGCCCGTCGGGTTTGTGAACGATTTCGCCGGCGTGATCGGCCCACGGGAAGAGCGGGCGATGGCGGTGTTGATCGAAGAGGTACGGCAGAAGTCCCGGGGAGAAATCGTGGTAGTCACCCTGCCAGACCTCGGTGGCCGCGAGGCCATGGAGGTGGCACGCGACATTGGCCGGACGTGGCGGGTGGGGGCGATGGGTGAGGCAGGTGACCGGGCCAGGAACGCCGGTGTGGTGCTCCTCCTCAAACCGGGAGAACGACCCGGCGACGGCCAATCCGACATCTTCATCGCGTCGGGCACCGGGGCCGAGGGCTTCATCACCGACGCGCGAGCCGGCCGCATCCGGGACGCCGTCGGGCAGGCGGCGGTTCGGGGTGGCAGCTTCTCCTCCGGTCTCCTCGTTGGGGTGCAGATGTTGAGTGAGGCGTACGCCGAGGAGTTCGGGTTCGACCTCACTGGTCGAATTGCCCAGGCACCGCGCGCTCCGCCCCGGGGACGCCGGGGAATACCCATTGGAACCATTGTGTTGTTGGTGTTTTTCATCTTGATCATGGCGGGCGGTGGCGGCCGCGGTCGCTACGGACGGCATCACGGCGGCATGGGCAGCTGGCTGTTGCTATCGATGCTCATGAGCGGCGGGCGGCATCGGGGAGGCGGCTGGGGCGGAGGTGGTTGGGGGGGCGGCGGATTTGGCGGCGGTGGATTTGGCGGCTTTGGCGGCGGTGGAGGATTTGGCGGAGGAGGAGCAGGAGGGAGCTTCTAAATGGCAAAGTCGAAACGAGAGCAGGCACAGGAGTTTGCGGATCAAATCGCAGGAGTTCTAGGGGACAACCTGCGCTCTTTGATCATGTTCGGGTCAGCGGTACGAGGAGGCTTTGGCCCCGGGCACGTCGAGGTCAACCTCCTGCTCGTGGTGCAGGACGCCTCAACGAGCGCGCTGCGACCCATCGAGCGCGCGATCGCCGATTGGGTGAAGCGTCGTTTCCCCGCGCCGCTCATCTTTACCGAGCGGGAGTGGCGCGCATCGACGGACGTGTTCCCGATCGAGATCGAAGACATGCGCGAAGCACACGAGCTGTTGTGCGGCGTCAATCCGTTCGCAAACCTCACGACGAGCAAGGCCCATTTGCGACACGAGTTGGAGCGCGAGATCCGTGGCAAGTTGCTGCAGCTCCGCGCGGAGTATGCCGCCGTGGCGCCGGACGGGAAGGTGCTGACCCGGCTGCTCATCGATTCCGTCGGCACGTTCTTCGTGTTGATGCGGGGCACGGTGCGTCTCACCGGCGGCCAACCATCGGAGAATCCCGCCTCGCTGGTGAAGCTGGCCTCGGAAGCCGCCGGGCTGGATGAGACCGCGTTCCACTGGGTGGTCGACAAGATCTCCGGGCGCACCGTTCAGGCGCTCAAGGCGTATGACCCCATCGGCGCGCGGTACGTGGATGAACTCGAAAAGCTAGCCGACTTCGTGGATCAATTCGACGGGTTGGCAGCGGCCGGTCCAGTAGAAGGGGCCCCCGGCCACGACGTACAGCGTCAGGAATAGGAGTTGTGAAGATGAAGAGATTGGTGATCGGAATCGCTCTGCTGTCCTTGACAGGCTGCGGATACAATCGCATCCAGACGCTCGACGAGCAGGTTGAAGCGTTTAAGGGACAGATTGAGGTTCAATTGCAGCGCCGCAACGATTTGATCCCCAACTTGGTGGCCACCGTGAGAGGCATCGCCGCGCAGGAACAGGAAGTCTTCACAGCGGTCGCGGACGCGCGGTCCCGCCTCGGTGGCGCCATCCAATCCGGCGACATCGCAGAAATGGCACAAGCCAATCAGGGAGTGACATCTGCGCTGGGACGCCTCCTAGCCATCTCCGAGAATTATCCGGAGCTTCGGTCCAGTGAGAACTTTCGCACCCTGCAGGATCAGCTCGAAGGCACGGAAAACCGGATCGCGACGGCGAGGCAAGACTACAATAGCGCCGTGCGGGCCTACAATGCCCACATCCGCCGTTTTCCGGCGGTGTTGACGGCCAAGGCGATCGGTGCGGATGCGCGCGACTATTTCGAGGCAGAGGAAGGGGCACGAGAGGCACCCACGGTCGAGTTCTGATCTAGACATTCTCTTTCATAAAGGTCAATATCCCGCCCATGAATTACGGGTGGGTGATCGACCAGACCAAATGCATCGGTTGTCACGCGTGCAGCACGGCGTGCAAGTCGGAGAACGACGTGCCTCTGGGAGTGCACCGCACCTGGGTGAAGGCCATCGAGGTGGGGCAGTTTCCCCACGTGCGCCGCCACTTTGCGGTCCTCCGCTGTAACCATTGTGCCGACCCACCGTGCGTGCACATCTGTCCGGTCAGCGCGATGCACCAGCGCGCGGACGGCATCGTAGACATTGCCCACGACCGCTGCATCGGATGCAAGGCCTGCATGCAGGCGTGCCCCTACGATGCGATTCATGTCGACCCCACCGAGGATACCGTCGCCAAGTGCCACTTTTGCGCCCACCGCGTCGACAGAGGTCTCCTCCCGGCTTGCGTGGTCATCTGCCCGGTCGAGGCGTTGGTCTTCGGCGACATCGATGATCCGCGCTCTCGGATCAATCGTTACCTCGGCTCGACGCCGCTGATCGTGCGGCGGCCGGAGCAAAACACGCGGCCGAAGGCGTTTTACGCCGGGGCTCACGCGGCGGCATTGGACCCGCTGGCCGCAGCTCACGAGGACGCCTACATGTGGAGCGAGCGCCGCGCCGGGACGGCCAAGGACCATTCTGCGGATTTCAGTGTGTGGTCGTTACTCAGGAGCCCGGTCGACGCCCACAACGCGAAAAGAAACGGCAATGGTAGGACGCCCCGGTCGCGGATGCCCAAGGCACGTGTGGCGTACGACGTACACCACCTCATCTCCTGGAAAGGGAAGGTCTCGAGCTACCTCTGGACGAAGTCGGTTGCCGCAGGCTCCGCGTTCGTAGGAGCTGCGGCGCTGCTGTTCGGCCTGAACACGTCCGATACGTTGTTGGTGAACGTCGCCCCGGTGATAGCCCTGGCGGCACTCGCCGCCACCGGCGTACTCCTCGTCGCCGACCTCAAACGCCCAGAGCGCTTCTGGTACATCTTGGTGAAACCCCAGTGGCGCTCCTGGTTGACCCGGGGTGCCTACATCATCACGGGCTTCGGTGCGGCACTCGTCGGCTGGCTGGGCCTGGTGCTGACGGATCGTCTGCCCTCCGGCCCGGTTTTGTGGATCACCGTCGTGTTGGCCTTTTCTACGGCGGTGTACACGGCCTTTCTTTTTGCCCAGTGCGAGGCCCGAGATCTGTGGCAAAGCCCGCTGGTCGGCCCGGGGTTGACCATTCAAATGATCATCGCCGGCTCGAGCGCGCTGCTGTTTCTGGGAATGTTCTTCCCCACCACGTCGGAGGTGACCGATTTCTTGTCCAAGATCCTCCTGGCAGGACTTTCGGCTCACCTGCTGAGCGTGCTCGTGGGCGAGGTGTCGGCCCGCCACGGCTCCAGCAACGCCGCAGCGGCCGCCGACGTGATGATCAAGGGCCGGTATGCCGCGTTGTTTTGGGCGTCGCTCATCGCCGGCGCCATCGTTCCCGGTTTCCTGCTCCTCACGACCGGGGGCATCGGTGTTCCACTGGCGGCGGGCCTCGCCCTCGCGGGGCTGCTCGCCTACGAGCACGCCTTCGTGATGTCGGGCCAAGCAGTGCCTGTGTCATAGGATCGAGTGAGACGTGAGACCTGATATGACCGAATCCCAACACCCCGCGGACCGCGACACGATGCAGCCCGGGCTCATGGCCTATCCACCGCGGCAGAATTGGGACAACTGGACGGAGTACGAGTCGCGAGACTGGCCCAATCGCACGGAGCGAACATACTCCCTCGTTCCCACGAGCTGCTTCAACTGCGAGTCGGCGTGTGGATTATTGGCGTACGTCGATCGGGAGACCGGCGACGTTCGGAAGTTCGAGGGCAATCCTCTCCATCCCGGAAGCCGCGGTAGAAACTGCGCCAAGGGGCCGGCGACGCTCACCCAGACACACGACCCGGAGCGCATCCTCTACCCATTGAAGCGGATCGGCGCACGGGGAGAGGGGAAGTGGGAGAGAGTGTCGTGGGATGACGTGCTCGACGACCTCGCCGGCCGCATCCGCGCCGCACTCGTCGATGGGCGCAAGAACGAGATCATGTACCACGTGGGTCGCCCCGGCGAAGACGGCTACACCAATCGCGTGTTGGCCGCCTGGGGGGTGGACGGTCACAACTCGCACACGAACATCTGCTCCGCAGGTGCGCGATGTGGCTACGCGTTCTGGATGGGCATCGACAGGCCGAGTCCGGACTACGCGCATGCGAAGGCCATTCTGCTCATCAGCGCACACTTGGAGAGCGGCCATTATTTCAATCCTCACGCCCAACGCATCCTGGAGGGAAAGCGTGGCGGAGCGAAGGTCATCGTGATGGACCCCCGGTTGTCCAACACGGCGACCCACGCCGATTACTGGTTACCCACGTTCCCCGGAAGCGAGCCGGCCGTGCTGTTGGCGATCGCCAACATTCTCCTGCAGAACGACTGGATCAATCGAGATTTCGTGCGACGGTGGGTGAACTGGGAGTCGTTCCTGCAGGCGCGGCACTCCAGCGATACACCCACATTCGAGAACTTTCTGGTCCGCCTCAGGGAGACATACGCCCAGTACACACCCGAATTCGCCGAGTCCGAGTCCGGCGTGCCGGCGCAACAGATCGTCGAAGTGGCTCGCATCATCGCCGACGCCGGTGAGGCCTTTTCTGCCCACAACTGGCGTGCTGCTGCGGCGGGCAACCTCCACGGCTGGATGACGGCCCGGGCGTTGTTCTTTTTGAACGTACTGACCGGCAGCGTCGCCACCAAGGGCGGCACGACGCCCAACGCCTTTAACAAGTTCGTCCCCAAGGCCCACACGTCACCGCCGGCGCCGGACCAATGGAACGACCTGAGTTGGCCGAAGGAATTCCCGCTGGCCTTCTATGAGATGTCGTTCTTGCTTCCTCACTTCCTGAAAGAAGGGCGTGGAAAGCTGGCCGCGTACTTCACACGCGTGTATAACCCCGTGTGGACCAACCCGGATGGGTTCACGTGGATCGAGGTTCTGAAGAACGAGTCGCTGGTGGAATGCCACGCGGCTCTCACGCCAGTGTGGAGCGAGACGGCGTGGTTTGCGGATTACGTCTTGCCGGTAGGGCTCGGAAGTGAGCGCCACGACCTCCACTCGTACGAGACGCACGCGTCGAAGTGGGTGGCGTTCCGTCAACCGGTGCTCCGGGCCTTCCGCAACCGCATGGGTCAACCCATCGAGGACACCCGCGACGTGAATCCCGGTGAGGTGTGGGAGGAAAACGAATTCTGGATCGAGCTGTCCTGGCGGATCGACCCCGACGGGTCCCTCGGCATCCGCCAGCACTTCGAGTCGCCGTACGAATCCGGCCGGAAGATTTCCATCGACGATTACTACCGGTGGATCTTCGAGAACTCGGTGCCCGGACTTCCGGAGGCCGCGGCCAAGGAAGACGTGACGCCCCTGGAGTACATGCGGCGCGTAGGTGTGTTCGAGGTGGCCCGTGACGTTTACCAGACACACGAAACCGAAGTTGCATCAGTTGGCGCGAGTGTGAACCCCGAGACCGGCGTTCTGACCGATGAGAGTGGCGCGGCTATCGGTGTTGAGATCGACGGTGTGGCGAGACAAGGGTTTCCCACGCCGAGTCGCAAACTCGAGCTCCACTCGGACACCCTGGTGGAGTGGGGGTGGCCCGAGTACGCCATCCCGACGCACGCAGCCAGCCACGTGGCCCAGAGTCACCTGGACGCCGCCAACAACGAGTTCTGTCTCGTTCCCACGTTCCGGCTGCCCGTGTTGATTCACACGCGGAGCAACAACGCTAAGTGGCTCAACGAGATCGCGCATTCCAATCCGCTGTGGATCAATCCCGAGGACGCCAGTCGACTCGGCGTCGGGACCAACGACCTCCTCCGGGTGAACACAGAGATCGGGTACTACATCCTCAGAGCGTGGGTCACGGAAGGAATCCGTCCGGGCGTGGCGGCATGCTCCCACCACATGGGCCGGTGGCGTACACACGAGTCGGAGGGCAATGAGCGCTGGTCGTCGGCGAAGGTCTCGATCGAGCAGGAAGGGACGACCTTTCTCATGAGGCGAGAGCGTGGTGTGGAGGCCTTTGAGTCCGCTGATCGCGACTCGCAGTTGGTGTGGTGGCACGACAGCGGCGTGCACCAGAATCTCACCTTCCCCGTCCAACCCGACCCCATCAGCGGCGCCCACGCCTGGCATCAGCATGTGCGCTTGGAGCGGGCTCGCGCCGATGACCGGGAAGGCGATATCTCCGTCGACACGGCGAGGTCCCATGAGGTTTACAAGGAGTGGATGGCGCTGACGCGTCCGGCGCCGGGTCCGGGGGGACTCCGGCGGCCGGAGTGGCTGCAGCGGCCGATGAAACCCACGCGAGAGGCGTATCGGATGGGTGATTCGCCGTAACCGCTAGCTGCGTGTTGGGCGTCGGGTCGCGTGCCAACCGTCCCCACGCGCCCTGCGGTTCGCACAAACGACCCGTCATCTAACCGAGGGCCACCGCTCACCGACGCGCGCTGCGGGACGGATGGCAGGGCGACCCTCCACGACACTTGGCGTTAGCCTCGGAGTTCACAACTGGCCGTTCACCACCCACCCCATTCGTTCCGCGCGACCTTGCCCTACCCCGGCAGCTCCGCCCGGACGGTGAGGATCAGGGCCCGGTTTTGAGGTAATTGCAAGGTGCCGAGCACCACGGTGTTGCCGATTCCCAGAACGACAGACGCGCTGAATAGCATATTGGAGTCCCCCTCCAACTGCACATCCAAGTCGACCACTGCCGAATCGCCCATACCACTGACGGTCCCGATCCTGGCAAACACGTCGTACCAACGGAACATCACGTTTTCCGGAGCAAACATCTTCTGGTTGACCCCGCTGCGCTCGAGACCTCTGATCGAGCCTTGCGCGATGAGCTGATACCCTGCAAAGCGAAACAACCTACGCAACTCCGCCTCGACTTCCGCAATGGAAGAATCCGACGAGCCGCTGCCGTTGGCGAAGATCACCTGGAAATGCAGGCCAATGCTCTGCCTGGGACTGTCGAATTCCTCGAGCACACGGGCGATTCTGTCGAGGTTATCTGACGTTTCCCGAATCGTGAGGACACCCTCGATGGCAGTGGCCGCGCCCGGGGCAGCCGGGCGATCCCGATACACGTACGGGTCGATAATAGAGAGCGCCACGTTGTCATCCAGCGACTGGAGCCGAAACGTCCGGGTCTCGAGGTTCGGAGCACGGCCGCACGCGGCAAGGACGACTCCCAGCAACACAGATTTCTTGGCAACGATTCCGAATGTCATAGCTCCCTCACTCAGTAGAACCACACGACAGTGATTTTCGGGTTACTGGTCTTGAAGACGACGGCGTTGGTATTGGGCGCCAGCCGGACCGACTGTTCGGGCCGCGGCATCGCCTGGGCGATCTGTACGGCGGCCTCCGGCCGCGGGACCGTGGGCCGGTCGCCGACGATGAGCAATGCCAGCGTGGCTGCGGCCGCCAGGGGAAGCGCCACCCGCGTCAGCAAACGCCGTCGCGGTGTTGCAGCGACACGGCGGACCTCGGGCAGCAGTTCCTCAACGGTCCCATCGACTCGCAATCGCCTGAGGCCATTCGCCAACAGCTCTTGACCAGCGAGGATCTCGGCCGCCACAGCGCCACACCGGGAGCACTGTTTGATGTGCGCCGCCAGCTCCGAATCGCCCTGCCCGGCGAGCTCCTCCGGATCTGCCTCAAGCATGCCCTCGAATGCCAATTCACAGTTCACGACCGTACGCCTCCACCAACTTGGGGTTGGTCTCAAGGATCTTCCTTCGAATGAAACGGCGGGCCCGGAACAGGTGGCCACGAATCGTCGCGGCGTTCATGCCGAGCATCTCGGCCACCTCGGACGCCCGGTAGCCTTGCAGGTCCGTGAGGTAAAACACCTCGCGCTGTTTCTCAGGGAGCTCCTCGAAGAACGCCCGCACGAGACCGGCCGCCGTCTTGTCGTCGATCTCCTGATGGGGTGTCGCCCGTGGAGCCGCCTCCCCGTCGACCTCTACGTCATCGGACACGACCCGCAGGTGGCGTTGTCCCCGCCGATAGTGATCCGCCGCCGCGTTGGCCGTGATCTGGTAGGCCCACGTCGTGATGCGCGACCGGTTGTCGAAACGTCCGATGTACTTGCTCACGCGGATCAGCGTCTCCTGCGTTACGTCCTGAGCATCCTCCGCCGTTCCCATCTTCACCAGCGCCCACCGGGACACCAGCGGGTAGAGCGCCCGCACCACCTCCTCCACCGCGGCGGGGTCACCCGCCTGCGCCGTGCGAACCACGGCGGCGGGAATCTCGATACCACCTCCCGATTCTCTCACAGCGCTCCGTGACGGCCCGTGTAACACCTGAGACATGTGCGGTAAGGAATGTGTTTACCTCGCTTGCGGAAAAAGGGGCCGGGGCCGCAAACTGTATTTGGTTCCATGATACAATTCCAACCTAGAGGCATCAGACCCTGCCCCCGCCCCCCCGGCGGGATCGGCTTGGGCGCGGCGGCCGCGCTCATCACCGTTCTGGGCTGCGGCTCCGACCCGGGCGGTGGGCACCTCGGGGAGCCCGTCCAGTGGCCTGTATCCACAGAGCCCACCTTGGCCCTGGGCGTGGTGGAAGGCGAATCCATGTACCAGTTCTTCTCTGCCAAGAGCGCCGTCCGGTTCGGTGACGGGTCGGTGGTGGTGGCCAACACGGGCACGGGGGAGTTACGGCGCTTCGACGCCCAGGGCCGCTTCGACTGGAGGGCCGGAGGTCGCGGTGGAGGGCCCGGAGAGTTCGGGTCGTTGGTCCGGATCTACTCCCATAGGGGCGACTCTATTCTCGCCTTCGACCATGCCCGCCGCATGTCGGTGTTCGAACCCCGGGGGACGTTTGTCCGGTCGTACCAGATGCAACACGACCCCGAGCATCCCTTTCCCCTGGACTCGTGGCTCTACTTGAAGAACTGGGTTGAAGGCCCCCTGGACTCCGCCGCCCGGGCGCCCCTGAAGCGGGCGCTGGACCGACTGCCCCCGCTGCCTGCCGCGCAGACCTACCGCTTCGTACGGGTGGACGATGTGGGACACCTCTGGTCCCGGGAGCCCATAGGACCCAACTCCTCGACCCAGCATTGGACCGTGTACGACTCAACCGGCGCCATCCTCGCCCGTGCGGACACGCCGCTTCGGTTCGACGTCTATCAGATCGGAGAGGACTTCATCCTGGGCCGGTGGCGCAACGAAGACGACGTGGAGTTCATCCACGCCTACGAATTGACCAGGACCCCGGCGACGCCGATCCCGGTCGCACCGCAGGAGACGCCGGCCGACGAGTTGGAGGAAATCGATACCGAGGAGTTCCTGAGGATATTCCGCAGCGCGTTGAGAAATCTCGTTACAGCCCAGGAACGTCACTACGCACTCAACCGGACCTACACCCGGAACGTGACGGATTTCGAGACCTTCGATTTCGGCGAGTTCATGCTGGACATCGTGTCGGCGGACAACCGGGGATGGGTGGGGGTCGGGTCACATCCCCGGTTCCCCCTCATCTGTGCCATGGCGATCGCCTACCACGTACCTCCCGGATGGGCAGAAGGAATGCCTCTCTGTGCGGAAGGGAAAGAGTAGTCCTACTTAATCTCCACCCCTGCGGCCTTCTCGATCTCTCTCACCAACTCCACGTGATCGGCCTCTTCGCCGAGAGCCTTGCGCCCGGCGGCGAAAGCCTCCCTCGCCGTCCGAATGGCCCCGCTCTCCACGCCGTTGTCCTCGAGGACCTTCAGGGCCACACCGAGATCCTTGTCCAACAGCGCCAGGCGAAAGGTTCGGAGCCACGCGCGGCTCGTCACCCGTTCCGGAAAGAGGTTCTCGGTGACGTTGGAGCGTCCGCTGGAGGCGTTGATCACGTCCAGGGCCACGTCGGCCTTCACGCCCAACTTCACGAGCGCTGCCAGGCCTTCTCCCGCGGCCTGGATGTTGACCGCCAGGAGCGCATTGTTCACCGCCTTGAGGGCGTGGGCCGCTCCGATGGGGCCGACGTGCTCCACCTTGCCCGAGTACGGGGCGATGATCTTGCGAGCCTGGCCAATCCACGGCTCGGTGCCTCCCAACATGACGGTGAGCTTGCCGGCCTCCGCACCCGACGTTCCGCCGCTGACCGGAGCATCGACGAATCCCACGCCGAAGGTCAGCAATCGTGCCGCTGCTTCCCGGGCCCCACCGGGATCACCCGACGTCGCGTCTACCAGGAGTTGCCCTTCTCGCCATCCGTTGCCCACGGTCTTGATGACTTCCAGCACTATGGCCGACGTGGGCAGGCACATCACGACGGCGTCGGTCTGCTCCACCACTGCCCCGGGCGAGTCGGCGGCCGTGGCGCCGGTCTCGGCTGCAAACGTTGCCGCCTTGTCCTGAGTTCTATTCCACACGACGGTCGGGAACGCGCCCGCGATGTGGACGGCCATAGGTCGACCGATAGCTCCAAGTCCGATGAATCCAACTCGCTTTGCCATGGCGTCTCACCGGCGTCCTTTCAGGATGGGTGTACGGATCAGCAACCTACCGATGAAGCACGGGCGCTCGCCACCAACACCCGCTACTTGTCTCCTCCCCCACTGGCCACTCTTTCCACTATCACCAAAAGCGGCGGCCAGGAAGACTCCCGGCCGCCGCTCGCAGGACTTCCACCAGCCTTTGTGTCAGGCCGACAGCATCTGCTTTCGCAACACCTTGAGGCGCCGGCGCAGGGACCCATCCATCACCCGGTCCCCTATCCGTACGATCACGCCGCCCAATATGCCCGGGTCCTCACGGAAGTGGGGGATGACCTCCTTACCCAGCACTTCGGAGAGGCTCTTGCGCACCGCGTCCTGCAATTTCTTGTCCGGCTTCCGCGCCAGGGCCACACTCGCGTGGACACGATCGAACTTGATGTCCAGAAGCTCGAGGTACTCACGGGCAATGGCAGGAATGATTCCCTGCCGCCCACGCTTGACCACCGCCGCTAGGAACCGGATGAACGAATCCGGAGCAATGTCCTTCAGCGCGCGGGCCAAGAGCTCCTGCTTGGCAACCTTCGTGACGCGCGGGGATTCAAGCGCCACCCGGATGGAATCATCCGCCTCGATGGCCCCGCCCACACCCTCGATCAGGTCACCGAACCGCTCGGACTCGCCGCTGCGCTCGCCGAGCTGAAACAGCGCCTCTGCGTAATTCCGGGCAATTGTTGGCTCTCTCACCGCTAGTGCTCCAGCGAGTCGATATACTCGACCACGAGTTTGCGATTCGCCGCATCATCCAAGTTGGTCTCGATGAGGCGAGATGCGGCTGCCAGCGAGAGATCCACGGCCTCGCGCCGCAGTTCGGCGATAGCCTTCTCCCGCTCGGCGTCGATTTCGCGCTTGGCCCGATCCAGGATTTGCTCCTGCTCGTGACGCGCTTTGGCCAGCAGGCTTTCGCGCTCCTTTTCGGCCAGCGCCTTGGCCTCGTTGATGAGCGCGGCAGTTTCCTCCTTCGCGCCCCCCAACAGCCGTTTATGCTCGTCCAGGGCAGCTTGGGATTCGGTGTTCATCCGCTCTGCCTCTTCCAACTGCTGTGCGATCTTGCGCTCGCGTTTTTCGGTGGCGCCAACGATGGCAGGCCATGCGTACTTCTTGAGCACGAAGAACAGAGCGATGAAGATCAGCCAGGTCCAGAAAATCAGCCCGAACTCCGGCTCGAACGGGGAACTGGGTCCGCCGTGCTCTTCGGCTTCCTGGAGCAGAGCGAGCAACATTAGGTGCATGAGCGGCTACGCGACCAGCTTGAACAGCAAGGCGAACACGAGGGAAATAATCGTCGCGCCCTCGAGCAGAATCGCGATGAGCAACGCGGCGCCGCGGATCTCCGCTCCGGCCTCGGGCTGACGTGCAATAGCCTCTGCGGTCTGTCCGCCGATCCGGCCCAAGCCGATGCCCGCTCCCACGATCGCCAGGCCCAGGCCAATGCCCGCGCCCAGCAGCGCGTTGGTGTTCTTGGCGGCCGCTACCACTGGATCCGTCACGCTCAGGGCCTCTTGCAGCATCATCATGATGTCGATCATGTCAGATCTTCCTTATACGTCGGTGGGAGATGTCGGGTTAATTGCGCCTCCCGCGTCGCACGCCGTCTCTCCCGAACAGCGTCTTCACGGCATCCCGCCAACGGTCGTCGACCAGCGGGTTTCTCCGGCCACCCGGCCGGGTACGATTGGCGCGGTGCGAGACGCAGCACCGTCGCCAAGGTCAATCTCTAATGCTCGTGCTGCATCAACCCGATGAACACTGCGGTCAGCAGCGCAAACACATATGCCTGCAACGTGGCGACGAATATCTCCAGCATCATGATGCCTAAGATCAGCGCGGCCGCGCTGAGGCCAATTCCCCAGTTCCAAAACGGCAAATGCCCGAACAAGAAGATGATCCCCATCATCGACAGGATCACGAAGTGTCCCGCCGTCATATTGCCGAAGAGACGAACGCACAGCGCAAACGGCTTGACCAGCTTGGCAAGCAGTTCGATGGGAGCCATGAACAGCGACATGGCGATGGCGCCCGCTCCCGACAGCCCCGGAACCGAGGGGAAGATCGTCCGCAAATACCCTGCAGGGCCCAGCTTGATGAAACCGCTCATCTCGATGACCAGAAACGCCATGACCGCCAAGCCGGCGGTCACCGCCAGATTCCCGGTAGGTGTCGCCCCGTGGGGAATCAGGCCGAGCAGGTTCATATACAGGATGAAAAAGAAGAGCGTCATGACGAACGGGGCAAACTTCGCGCCGTCATGGCCGATATTGGCGATCGCGATGTCGTTCCGCACGAAGAGCACCATCGCTTCGATGGCGTTCGCAAATCCCTTCGGGGCGTTCTCGTTGGCTCGCTGCCGCTGAAGCTTCTGCCCGGCCAGCCGCATCGTCAGAAACACGAGAATCGCCGCAATGAACATGAAGACGACGTGCCGTGTGGGCGTCACGTTCAAGGTCAGCGAGCCGAGATGGATATCCGGCCACTGGTGCCACTCGAGCATGAAATAAGGCTCGATGCCGATCGAATAGGCATCAGCAGCGTGATGAAGGACGATTTCGCCGATGTCCGGAGGCTCTTGCATCACTTGAGGAAACGCATCTCCATAAAAAGCAATGGTATCAACACTCCGAGGTATGCGAACGCCGTTGGTAGCGGGGGAAACAGCTCCCGGTCGATCAGCACGGCGGCCAGGAACGCCACCACTCCCGCGAGCCGGAGGCCCGTCCCCAACCCCCACCGGCCCACAAATGTACTAAAAGGCTCGTCCCGAACGGGCTTCACCGCGGCAACGGCTCCGAATTGAATCACCGTGGCCAGCGATCCAAACACCACCCCGGGCACGATCGCGGGCCGTCCCCAAAACGCCCCGAGAATCGCGGTC
The DNA here is from genome assembly GCA_039588255.1 of Gemmatimonadota bacterium. Lineage (GTDB taxonomy): Bacteria > Gemmatimonadota > Gemmatimonadetes > Gemmatimonadales > GWC2-71-9 > B3T1B10. The sequence continues at coordinate 68,109 of JBDHAF010000003.1, forward strand.
ACACCCGCCGTGAGGACGGCGCCAAAGATAACGAGTTTCAGCGGGGACCCTTCTGTTCGAGCTTGTCGGTCTTTTCACGGCTGATCTCGGCCTGGATCTTCCAATACACGTTGAGAAACCCGAGAACCGCTCCGATCGCCGTCCCGATCAGCGTGAACAGCGGCGTCAGCCGCAGCCACCGATCGAGCGCCCAGCCACCCAGCATAAACAGGATGATCGCCGCTGCAAACGTCCCGCCCAGGCCGACGAGCCTGTATCCCTCTCTCAAACGGCCGTTCTGTGCGTGTTTGGACTCCATGAACCGGCCGGAAATCTACCGCTTGTGAAAAATTTCGCAAGCAACTCAGAGCTGGCCGAATGCCCGCCGGGTTGGTACGATTTACGCCCTCTGCTCCGCCACCGAAACCGCAACGTGGCGTCGGACCTCGACGTAAGACTGTTGCCGTTCGGCAGCCCCTTTTTGAGGAACGATCTTGACCGCAGAACCAGCCATCCAGGGCAACGACGTCGAACTGCTCGACCAGCTCGCAACCGCCAAGGCCAATCTCCTGACACAGGTGGGTCGGCGGATCGTTGGCCAACACGACGTACTCGAAGGCATCCTGACGGCGATCCTCTCCCAGGGCCACACGCTCCTGGTGGGAGTTCCCGGCCTCGCCAAGACCCTCATGGTCTCGACCCTAGCGGAGGCGCTCGATCTCAAGTTCTCGCGGATTCAGTTCACCCCGGACCTCATGCCCGGGGACATCACGGGCACCGAGATCATCGAGGAGGACATCAAGACGGGTAAGCGCGCCTTTCGGTTCGTGCAGGGGCCCGTCTTCGCCAACGTCGTCCTCGCCGACGAGATCAACCGGACACCACCAAAGACCCAGGCCGCTCTACTCCAGGCGATGCAGGAGCACGAGGTCACCGCTGCCGGCACCACGTACCACCTGCCGGAGCCGTTCTTCGTACTCTCGACACAGAACCCCATCGAGCAGGAAGGGACCTACCCCCTCCCGGAGGCTCAGCTGGACCGGTTCATGTTCGAGCTCCGTGTCGAATACCCGAGCATGGACGAAGAAGAGGAGATCGTCGAGGAGACCACCGGCGAGGACGTGCCGGCCATCACTCCCGTGCTCGACGGACCGGACCTCATCACGATGCAGCACCTGGTGCGCCGTATCCCCGCTCCGAAGACCATCGTGCGCGCGGCGGTTCGGCTCGCCAGGATGACCCGGCCGAACTCCGACGGCGCGCCGAGCTTGGTCAACGAGTACGTCGACTGGGGTGCAGGACCCCGGGCGTCGCAGTACATGGTCTTGGGAGCGAAAGCCCGGGCGGCCCTGGACGGCCGTCCGATGGCGGACCTGGACGACGTTCGTACCGTGGCCCTTGCCGTCCTGCGTCACCGGCTGATGGTCAACTTCGCGGCCGAGGCGGCGGGGCGCTCGGCCCAGGACGTCTGCAGTGAGCTCATCCAGGAGGGCTCCTGGATGGCCGCCGAAGCCTAGCGCCTGGCGGCCCGAAACCAGGCTGCGTCGTGGAACACCTCGACGCGCACCGCTTCCCACTCCCGACGGATCATGTCCATGTCGATGGAGGCGTATCCCACGTCCTCCGACGCTGAAGCAGTGCTGCCGAATCCCACGATCTTGCTTCCGTGCCGGGCCGCCAGGAGCTGAGAGCTCCTCTGCATTACCCCCTGGTACAGCACCAGCGAAGCCCGCTGAATGCGTGACCCCTGGGTGTACGGTTCGGGTTCCGTGGCGTACACCAAGTTTTCCAACGCCTGGATTTGGGATCGGACCAGGGCCGGGTCGATCCGGCTGGCCACCTCCACCGTCTCGGCATACAGCTCCTCGCCTCTATCTCCCATCTTGAGCAGGAGCTGGTATCCTCCCCACCCGAGTCCCGAGACTACCAGGAGCCAGATGAGGGCGGTGACGGGGGGGATCCGCCGGGATGAGTCCTGGGCCAGCGCCTGGGGCAGCGCGGCGTTCGCCCGGTCCGCGGCCTCCTTGCAGCGGGGGCAGATCTGGTCCCGGTCGGGACGATAGTAGGTCCCGTGGACAGGGCAGCGCACGGATTGGCCTTGGGGTCCGGTCATTGGGCACCTCCAGCGGGTCCTGTGAGATCCGCCTCACCTTTGGCGAACGCCAAGTTGACTCGCCAAGCGACGTGAGAACATACGAAAACGGGACCGGAAGGGGCGTGAGGGGGGTCACCAGCCGGCTCAACCGGGTTCGGAGGGGAACCCTACAATCGGTTTGGCGCTTCGGCTAAATTTCTATTCATGGCCGTCTCCCTGCCCGTCATCGAAGAGAGTACACTGAGCCCGGACCAGATCACGGAGCTGTACGACGAGATCCGAGAGCTGGCTCGGACCAGGAATGCGGTCATCCTCGCCCACAACTATCAGAGGCCGGAAGTCCAGGACATTGCGGATTACGTGGGAGACTCCTTGGGCCTCTCCCGGCAAGCCGCCGAAACGGAGGCGGACGTCATCGCATTCTGCGGCGTCCACTTCATGGCGGAAACCGCCGCCATTCTCTCCCCCGAGCGGCGGGTGTTGCTCCCCGACCTCCGCGCCGGTTGTTCCCTGGCGGCCGGGGTCACCGCCGAAGACGTGAGGAAGTGGAAGGCGGAGTACCCCGACTACGTTGCGGTGGGTTACGTCAACACGACGGCGGACGTCAAAGCCGAACTGGACTACTGCTGCACCAGCGGCAACGCCGTGGCCATCATCGACGCCATCCCCGAGGACAAAGGAATTCTCTTCCTGCCGGACTTCTTCCTCGGCGCCCACATCAAGCGCATGCGGCCCAACCGCAAGGTGGAGGTGTGGATGGGCGAGTGCCACGTCCACAAGGAGATCAATGCGCGGACGGTGAACGCCCGGCGCTACGAGCACCCCGGGGGTGAGGTGCTCGTCCATCCGGAATGCGGTTGCGCCGGGCAGCTTATTTACGAGACCGGACTCGGCGACATCGACGCCAGCGCTGTGCACATCGCCTCCACCGAAGGGATGATCCAGTTCGCGAAGTCCACGCCCGCCAAGACCATCATCGTGGCCACCGAGGTGGGAATCCTGCACCGGATGAAGAAGCTGGCGCCGGACAAGGAGTTCATTCCCGCCGATCCCAACGCCGTGTGTGAGTACATGAAGACCATCACGCTGGAAGGATTGCGGGATTCGCTGCTCCACGACCAGCATGTGGTGACGGTGCCCGAAGAGATCCGGGTCCGGGCCAAGCTGGCCCTGGACCGCATGGTGAGCATCGGCTAACCGGCAGACCCCTCGGCTTAATCCGCTCGTGCCCTTCAGAAGGAGCGTGAGGAAGCCAACAGTTCATCAGGCCTGCACCCACGCCGCTACTACCCACCACCCTCGTTAGACGGCATACTACTGCGACCTCTTCCATATGGTACCATGATCGAAGTCGTCCAGGGAGACATCACCCAGCAGGACGTTGACGCCATCGTCAACGCCGCCAACAACACGCTGCTGGGCGGGGGCGGTGTGGACGGCGCCATTCACCGTGCCGCGGGGCCGGCGCTGGTGGAGGAGTGCCGGACCCTAGGCGGTTGCCCTACTGGGGAGGCCCGCATCACCAACGGCTATCAACTCGCGGCAAAGCACGTGATTCACACCGTGGGTCCGGTGTGGAGAGGGGGGACTCGCAGCGAACCAGACCAGCTCGCGAGCTGCTACCGTAACTCTCTCGCCCTCGCCGCCGAGCACGGCGTGAAGTCGATCGCGTTTCCCTCGATCAGCACGGGCGTCTACGGGTATCCCATCGGGAAGGCCGCCAAAGTCGCGGTGACGGCTGTGCGCACATGGTTCAAGACCCCAGACTCTATCGAGTTGGTACGCTTCGTGTGTTTCGGTGAGGGCGACTACGGCGTGTACGAGCGCTTGGTGGGAAAGGAGAAGTGAGAGGCGAGGGATCTCTCACGTCTCCATCCAACACTGGCTAGTTCCCGGGATACCGCCAGCAATCAGACCCAGTGTGCCTCGTATCCGCCAAGTGAAAGATCTTCCACTCCCCGTCCACGTTGAACAACTGAAACGCATCCACCCCGCAGTGGCTGAATTCGCCGTCCACGATGACGTCGTACTTGGTCCACACCTGGGCGAGATTGCCGTCGATCTGCACTTCCCAGTCCCATATTCGCTCGTCGACCGTTCGATTCAGGCTGCCGATCCTCATCGCGAAATCGTCTGCCGAAGTGTAGGTCACGATCCCCTGACGGTTGAGGCCCCCGAGCCTCGCCCCCTCCGCGAACACCCCACGGATCTTCTCGGCGTTCCGCTCCCGCATGCCGTCGAACAGGTCGTGGACCGCCTGCACGACGGTCTTCTCTTCAGCAGTCTGTGCGCTCACCCGCGGCGCCGGACCCAATAGTGCCGCCACCAGCAATGCCGCAGTCACGTGCGCCGAGATACGTCGCTTCATGGAACCCTCCGTCCTTGGTCTCGATTGACACTGCTTCAGACCATGAGCATACTCTCCCGCGTCACAATCGGCCATGTCATGAATGCTCTCGTAATCTCCCCGGCTGAGGTCCGCCGCCTGCTTCCGATGGACGTGTGTGTCGATCTCATGGCAGACGCGCTGGCCACCCTCGGGCGCGGCGAGGCAGTGAATCCCCTCCGCAATGGGATCCGCCTCCCCAACGACCTCGGTATCTTGGGCATGATGCCTGGCTACATGGCCACCCCACACGCCCTGGGGCTCAAGGTGGTGGCCGTGTTTCCGGGGAACCACGGAACGGAGTACGACTCCCACCAGGGCGTCGTCGTGTTGTTCGAGACCGAACACGGCACACCACAGGCCATCCTTGATGCAAGCGAGATCACGGCCATCCGTACGGCGGCTGCAACGGGGGTCGCGACGAGACTCCTCGCCCGGGAAGACGCAAGCGTCCTTGCCCTCCTCGGCTCCGGCGTTCAGGCACGAACCCACCTCGAAGCGATGCTGGTCGTGCGCAACATTGAGCGCGTACGGGTCTACAGTCCGAACGGCGATCGCCGCGATCGCTTCGCAAGGGAAGAAACGGAACGGCACGGCATCCCCGTCGACGCGGCGCAGTCAGCGCAGGAGGCCGTGAGAGGGTCCGATATCATCTGCACCACAACCTCCTCCCGCGATCCGGTCCTCCAGGGCGATTGGATCCCCGTGGGGTGTCACATCAACGCGGTTGGCTCCAGCGTGCGGTTCACGCGGGAGCTGGACACGAACGCCGTGGCGCGGTCGCGCCTGTTCGTCGATCGGAGGGAATCTACGGTCAACGAAGCGGGTGATTTCCTGTTCCCCAAGAAGGAGGGAGCCATCGACGACAGCCACATCGTGGGCGAGATCGGAGAGATTCTCCTCGGCAAGCTGCCGGGACGCCAATCACCGGACGAGATCACGCTCTTCAAGTCGCTCGGCCTGGCCGTGGAGGATCTGGCCGCCGCCCACTACGTGTATCAGCGAGCGGCCGCCGAGGGGATCGGCACTCCGGTGGAGTTGGGGGGGGTGAAGCATGCAGCCACTTGAGCCGGTACCGCTGGCAGAAGTCCTGGCAGCCAGGAATCGCATCGCCGGAAAAGCCCATCGCACGCCGCTCGTCCGGCTCAATGTCGACACGGCAGCCGACATTTATCTCAAACTCGAGAACCTCCAGCCGATTGGTTCTTTCAAGATTCGCGGCGCCGGGAACGCGATGCTCAAGCACCGGCGCGCCACGTTGGCCAAGGGTGTTTACACCGCCAGCGCGGGCAACATGGCACACGGTGTGGCCTGGAACGCGAGACAATTGGGGGTCCCCTGCCACGTTGTCGTTCCCGAAAACGCTCCGCAAACCAAACTGGATGCCATCGAGCGACTCGGTGCCACCATCATCGAAGTCCCGTACGACGAGTGGTGGCGTGTAATCGTGACGCACCACTTCCCAGGAGTGGACGGAGTCTTCATTCATCCGGTGAGCGACGCCGACGTCATGGCCGGCAACGCCACGATCGGCTTGGAGATTCTCGATGACCTTCCCGACGTGGATGCGATACTCGTCCCCTACGGCGGCGGGGGCCTGAGCTGCGGAATCGCATCCGTCATGTTGGACCGGCGGCCGGCTGCGAAGGTCTTTGCCTGCGAGGTCGAGACCGCTGCACCCTTTGCGGCATCCCTCGAACGGGGCGAGGCGGTGGAAATCGAACGCACGGCGACGTTCATCGACGGCATCGGCGGGAAGAGCGTGTTGAAGGAAATGTGGCCGCTGGCCAGCAACCTGCTCGCTGGCTCCCTGGTCACGTCGGTCGACCGCATCGTCAAAGCGATCCGGACGCTGGTCGAACGCAACCGGGTCGTGGCCGAGGGCGCAGGCGCCGCACCGGTCGCTGCCGCCCTAACCGGTGATGCCGGAAGCGGCAAGATCGTCTGCGTGGTGTCAGGGGGCAACCTCGATTCGCTGAGGCTTTCGGCGATTCTCCGAGGCGAGATTCCTACCTGACGATCTCGTCGAGCCGCACGCCATCCAGGTCGTCGGGGGGCTCGACACCCAACAGCGCTGCAATCGTCGGCGCGATGTCCACCGTGCGAACCCGCCGGTCGTGCCAGCCAGGTGAAATGCCCGGACCCCAGAAGATCAGCGGCACATGGGAATCGTACGAGTACGGCGTCTCGTGCGTGGTGCCTCCCGCCTCCATCCGGTACAAGTAGTGCTCCTTGTAACGAATGACGATGTCGGGCGCCCGGTTCGGATGAAAGCTCCTGAGAAGTAGGCGGCGGAACTCGTCGTCACTGGATTCGCGCACATCGTCGTAAGCAACCGCGTCGGCGACGTACGGCGATTCGCGAAGCTCGGCCGCCACACCACGGCGTGCCCTCACTGCGATAAACTCCCTCACGTCACTCCGAAGCCGCATCACCAGCCCATAGGGCGAGACCAAGACCCCCCGAAGCTGGTCTATGAGGTCCATGTCACCCAACACCTTGGTCAGGGGTGGAATGATGATCTCCTGTCTCGCCAATCGGTCGATGCGCAGTGCATCCACGCCCCGTCGGATGAGTTCCTCGGGCATCGTCACCACGCCGTGGTCCGACGTCAGCACCACCACGTATCGTCCCTCCCCAACAGTCTTATCCAGAAAACCCATGAAGTCGTCCACCATGCGGTCCAGCCGCAGGTAATAATCCTCGATCTCCTGGCTCATCGGGCCGTAACGGTGCCCGATATAATCAGCGGCCGTGGCGCCTACGAACAGGAGATCGGGCACATCGTCCTTGCCGAGCTCCTCGTTCACCATGAGCCGCTCGGCGAACGCAAAGGTCACCTCGTCGGCGAACGGTGTTCGCTTCAGCTCGTCGTAGTACACCGCAGGGTAGCGAGCCAGGTAACCGTTGTCCTCCGTCGCCCGCCACTCTGTGCTGTCGACGAGCACGCTGGCCTTGTGCGGAAAGGTGATGTGAACCCCGTCGCTCTCCGCCTCAAAACCGTCCTCTCGCGACGCGGAGTAGGCTTCCTCCGGGAGGAGCCGGGTCCACATCTTGGAATAGTAGGTATCCACGAGCGCATCCTCATTGAACTCATGTACCCACTTCGGCGTGGAGTCTTGGTAGTAGGTCGAGGTGATGAACCTTCCAGTTTCGGTGTCGTACCAGTACGCGTCGTCCGGACGTCGCCCACCCAGGGTGATCGCCGATCGGTCCTTCAGCGTCACCGCATAGACCTTGCTCTCGGGAGAGTCCCGCTTGACCCAATCGCCCAGAGCGTCCCGCAACATGTTGTCCGGCGAGCGCCCATCCAGGCTCGGCCGTCCCACAATCGGTGAGTCGGGATCGTCGACGGCGTAGACGTTGGCACGTTCGGCCCGGTCCCACCAGCTGTTGGCCACTATGCCGCTCCGACTGGGATAGACGCCCGTGGATATCGTCGCGTGCCCCGCAGCCGTCGAGGTGAAGAAGTGGTCGTGGTAAGCCTGGGAATACACGCCTCCCTCTCTGCTCAGAAGGGCGAGTCCTCCTTCATAGAGTGAGTCGAATCGTGTCAGGAAGTCGGCTCGCATCTGGTCCACGACGATCACGACCACCACCTTCGGTCGCTCTATTTGAGCCTGCACCGATACGCCCCATGGGAGGGCACATCCCAGAAGCGATGCGGCGCGTAGTAAGGCCCGATATTGCATATCCAACTTCTTCCATAGATGGGTCGCCGATTGCTGCCGGAGGGGCGGAGACCAGAAGCTATTCATCGGCCAGACGGGTGACAAGCGGCCCACGCTTTCCCCCACCGTCTGCCCCTACCTTCATTATAGGCCGAAAACCCCACTCACTGTTCCAGGATCGGCGTCCGTCCACGAAAAACGGCCCCAAGCCGGTCTTGGGAGTACTGGTTGCCGGAGCCACACACCCCTAATTTCCGATACCGACGCAACTACTTCGAAGGGACCGATCATGATGTACGGCCGCTATCTCACGCTGCTCTTCGTCTCCGCAACCCTCGCGGCCTGTGCGCCCAGCGACGGCCGAGACGCCGAGGGAAATCAGCCAGCCGCAGGTGCCGAGATGACACCGACCGTCGTTCTGGAAACCACCATGGGCCGTATCGTCATGGAGCTCAATCGGGAGAGGGCTCCGGAGAGCGTGGAGAACTTCCTACGATACGTGAGGGGGGGGTTCTATGACGGGCTGTCGGTTCACCGGGTCCAGCCAAACGTGATCCAGACCGGCCTGTATACGGCCGATCGGCGGGCGCGTTCGGTCCCCAACGCGTTTCCGGTCGTCAACGAAGCCGACAACGGCCTCCAGAACGTGCGGGGGGCAGTCGCCATGGCCCGCACCGCCGATCCCCACAGCGCCACGAATCAGTTCTTCATCAACGTACAGAACAACACGGGCTATGACTTCACGGAAAAGACCGTCACCGGCTGGGGGTACGCGGTGTTCGGACGCGTGACCGAAGGGATGGATGTCCTCGATGCGATCGTAGCGGTACCTACGAGCTTACAGGGGAACTTTCCGGCTCCAGTCGATCCGATTGTCATCGAGCGGGCGTACGTAGCAGAGGGTAGCGGGAACTGATGGACACTGTCCCGTTCAAGGTACACGACCCCGACGCCATGTTGACCGAGACCGAGGGGGTCATGCAGCTGTACGAGGACGGCGTGTTGCTCCAACTGGAAACCCGCGATGCGGTCATCGGTCATTTCAGACGCACCAGTGAGTTCCATATTCCGCTGGAGGAGATCTCCTCAGTGGATTTCCGGAGGCGGTGGTACGGCACGTCGTTGACCGTTCAAGTTCGGGACATCGCGGTGGTCAGCGAGATTCCTGGCAGCAAATTGGGTCAGATCCGGCTCAAGTTCAGGCGCCGCCACCGAGACGAGGCCGAGAACCTGGTCACGATACTCAGGGAAAGTCTGTACGACCTCCAGTTGGACTGGGAGGAGCAATCAGACAGGAGAGCCCTCGAACGAGACTGACACCGCCAGCCTCACACCAGCAGCAGTCCCTGAAACACAGTCACAGCCCCACCCGATAACGAGACCCGGTCGCCCTCGACACGCCCGCGTACAACACCGCCTCGTGCTGAAGCCTGAAAGGCGACCAGGCAAGGCTTCCCCAATCGTTCGACCCAGAACGGGATGAGGGCACAGTGGGCGGAACCCGTCACGGGGTCCTCATCGATTCCCCACCACGGCGCGAAGTAGCGCGACACCACGTCGTACGGTCTGGAGCCCGGCGCCGTGACGATCAAACCCGCCTGTGCATCCCGCAGTCGGCGTACATCGGGTTGCAGGCGGCGAACCGCCTCTTCGCTTTCCAACTCGACGAGGTAATCGGCGTCGTCCAGTCCCCGATCGATCGTCCGTCCCGTCCACCGGGGTAGCGCGCCCAGCGCACCCAGAACGTCGCCCGGGAGCTCCACCCGTTCTACCGGCCTGGCCGGAAGTTCGAGCTCGATCTGCCCGCCCACCCGGCGCGCCACGAGGCGACCGCTGCATGTCTCGAACGTAATCTTCGCGCGCTCCGGCACTCGAGCGGCCTCCCACAGAACGTGCGCGGCTGCCAGCGTTGCGTGCCCACAGAGCGGCACCTCCGTCGCCGGCGTGAACCACCGCAGCGTGAAGCCGTCTCGCGCGGGAAGCACGAACGCCGTTTCCGAAAGATTCATCTCCGCCGCCACACCCTGCATCCACGCGTCCTCTTGCGGTGCGGTCAGCAAGCACACCGCGGCCGGATTGCCTTCGAACGGACCGCTGGCAAAGGCATCCACTTGAAATACCCTCGC